>NZ_JALIGE010000065.1:0-92026 GCF_024764835.1 Scandinavium hiltneri
CGAATCTTCAGGGCAGTTCGCTACTCGAAAGAGAGTAGGACAAAGCGAAAGCTTTGAACGTTGCGAAGCAACGGCCCGAAGGGTGAATCACACAGTGATTCATAAACTGCCAGGCATCAAATTAGCAAGTCAAACCGGGGTATAAAACCGGTTGTTGTAAAGAAATTCGGTGGAGCGGTAGTTCAGTCGGTTAGAATACCTGCCTGTCACGCAGGGGGTCGCGGGTTCGAGTCCCGTCCGTTCCGCCACTTATTAGAAAATTAAGCCTGCTTTATTGCGGGCTTAATAATAAGCGTCATTTAGGGGCGTAGCTCAGTTGGTAGAGCACCGGTCTCCAAAACCGGGTGTCGCGAGTTCGAGTCTCTCCGCCCCTGCCATATAATGATCCTTTGCTTCGGCAAAGGATTTTTTTTGTCTAAAATTCAGCGGATTTTCATCCGCCACTTCACATAGAAAACACTCAAACTCCTTATTCGAGCACAGTAACCTTCAAGATCTCTCGAATTTGTGCCTGCTTATCACTGTTCTGAAGCCAAATAGCATATAACGGTCGTGAAAGCGTCGCGCTGTCAGCAACGGTATGTAACTCACCTTTCTCTTTTGCCCAAATCATTGGTAACCAAGAGCAGCCTTCAAGCGGCATGAGTTGTTGCCGTGCCAGTTCCGCAGAACTGGTTGTCAGCAGCGGAATGTCATCTGGTGCAATAAGTCCTGCCTCATGCTGTTGGAAGTCCGGCCCCCATTCCAGTCGCAGATAGTTCAGATTTGCTTTGACCTGCGAAGGGCTAGAACAATAGAGCGCTAGCGTGAAATGTCCCAGCAACTGGCTGCTGAACTCGTCCATTTTAGGGGCTTCAGTGGTAATCAGCAGATCCAACTGACGCTCATGAAGCTGCTTAACCAACGATTGCCTCTGAGCGATACGGGCCTCAAATTGCGACGTGTTGTGCGTCGGATAGAGTCGCCCCAGCCAGCTATTCAGCATGCATTCCCACAGCGAGGCGCTGGCACCAATAGAGAACTCATTATGGCGTGACGTATTGGCCACTTCCTTACGTGCCAATTGCCAGGTACTCATCAGCGTTTCTGCATAGGGAAGAAGCTTCTCGCCAGCCGCTGTCAGGCGGATATTGTTGCGATGGCGGGTGAAAAGGTTCACACCCAGCTGGTTCTCAAGCTGACGAATACGAAAGCTGACGGCTGATTGCGTCAGGTATAGCGCTTCTGCCGCACGCCCGAAGTGGCGTGTTCGGCTCACTTCAAGGAAAGTTTTTAGCAATTCCGTATCCACAACCTTCTCCGCAAAATAATTTGTCGTGTTGATTTAAATGTTTTGTTTGACGCTCTGTCAAGCGTAACTAATACTCCGCGCCATAAATAGCTCAGCCAAAGAATCAGGAGCGTGTAGGATGGCGGAAAGCTTTACGACGACTAATCGTTTTTTTGACAATAAAAATTATCCGCGTGGGTTCTCTCGTCATGGTGACTTCACCATTAAAGAAGCCCAACTGCTGGAGCGCCACGGTTATGCGTTTAATGAGCTGGAACTGGGTCACCGTGAGCCTGTGACGGAAGACGAAAAGCAGTTTGTCGCGGTATGCCGTGGCGAACGCGAACCGGCAACCGAGATTGAACGCGTGTGGATCAAATACATGGCGCGAATCAAACGGCCAAAACGTTTTCACACGCTGTCTGGTGGTAAGCCACAGACAGAAGGTGCAGAAGACTACACCGAAAGCGACGATTAATGAGAAAGGGGCGAAAGCCCCTTTCTTACGCCATCATTTTCTGTAAATGAATCAGTAACCTTTCTATTGCCCGATACCCCAGCGCTTCCTGCAAATGTACCCGCGTTATCTTTTCCGCTCCGGCAAGATCGGCCAGCGTTCGTGAAACCTTAATCAATCGCTGCCAGGCCCGAATCGATAACCCCAAATGGGCGAATGCCTGCTCCAGCCATACCGCATCTTCTTCCTGTATTTCACACCAGGTTTTAATCTCATTGTTCTCCAGAAGGGCGTTGAGCTTTCCCTGGCGGGACAACTGTATTTGCTGTGCGGCAATGACACGTGTCTTCACGATCATGCTGCTTTCACCTTTTTCAGGCCGTTGGCTAAGAAGACCTGGAGGTGGAAGCGGGATCTCTAGCGAGAGATCAAAGCGGTCGAGAAAAGGCCCCGACAGGCGCGCCAGGTAACGCAGGATTTGCTCCGGAGAGCTGCGGTTATGGTTGCCCTGATAGTGTCCCGTCGGGCTGGGATTCATGGCGGCAATGAGTTGAAAACGTGCCGGATAGGTGATTTTTGCCCGGGTCCGCGAGATATGAATTTTCCCTGACTCAATGGGTTCACGCAGGGCATCCAGCACCCGGCGTTCGAATTCAGGGAGTTCATCGAGAAACAGAATGCCATTGTGCGCTAACGAAATTTCCCCTGGGGCGGGGATCGTGCCGCCACCGACCATCGCCGTAATTGATGCACTGTGATGAGGCGAGCGGAATGGACGCTTACGCCATTGTTGGTGAAGATGCCCCGCACTGCTCAGGCTGAGGATTGCCGCACTCTCCAGGGCTTCCTGGCTACTCAGAGAGGGCAGAATGCCCGGTAACCGACTGGCCAGCATCGTTTTGCCGGTACCCGGTGGTCCCACGAGCAGCAAGTTATGCCCGCCTGCGGCGGCGATTTCGAGCGCGCGCTTCCCCTGCTGTTGGCCTATAACGTCGCTGATGTCGACCTCTGTGGCCGTGGGTATGTCTTCCAGCATTTCAGGATGTGGCAATGGGATGCGTCCCTCAAGAAAAGCACAAACTTCCTGCAAATGGCTGGCAATGAAACAGTCTGTTCCGCCAATCAGACCGACCTCAGGGGCATTTTCTGCCGCCACAATAATTTGTCGGCCTGCACTGATGGCTTCCATCGCACCGGAAATGGCACCGGTAACTCCACGTAGCGCGCCCGTAAGCGCGAGTTCGCCGATAAGCTCATATTGGTTAAGTCTGGTGGTATTGAGCTGCTCAGACGCCGCCAGAAGCGCAATTGCGATAGGCAAATCGTATCGTCCGCCCTCCTTGGGCAAATCGGCCGGCGCCAGGTTGATGGTGATCTTCTTTGCAGGAAATTCATACCCGCTGTTGATCATCGCGCTCCTGACCCGATCGCGAGCCTCTTTCACCGCTGTTTCCGGTAAACCCACCATAGTTAAGCCTGGTAATCCGTTACTGATATGCACTTCCACGGTGATGAGAGGGGCGTTAACCCCCAATGCGGCCCGTGTATAAATAATCGACAATGACATAGTGCCTCCGTGAAAAGTCAGTATGTCGCGTTACGTAAGCGCGGCAATGATCAAAGTTGTTTTTTCCGGGCATGTATCAGGTGATTTCCGCGATATTTCATTACCATTGCATTCATTTGGAAGCACGTTCGAGAAAAATCTCACTCACCGAGTGGTCTTCATGTGATGAAGAATTTTCATCTCAGTTATTTCTTATAAAAAACAATACTTTTTACCAATATCGTTAGCGCGATCAGAAAACGCATCATAAAAAAATCTTGTGTTGTTCTTCGTGTCTGTGGTAACTCTTTAGGTATTCCTTCGAACAAGAAGCCAGAAAGTACAGAAAATGACAGCCCTTCTACGAGTGATTAGCCTGGTCGTGATTAGCGTGGTGGTGATTATTATCCCACCGTGCGGGGCTGCACTTGGAAGAGGAAAGGTTTAGAAAACAAGCCTTAACGAACTAAGACCCCCGCACCGAAAGGTCCGGGGGTTTTTTTATGACTGCGAAAAATCAATGAGGAACAGAGTATGACCATCAGCATAAAACTCTGTTTCTTGCGAAAAGCGACGGGGAAGTAACTATGAATGGGGCTCAGTGGGTGGTACATGCGTTGCGAGCGCAGGGAGTCGAAACCGTTTTCGGCTATCCGGGCGGCGCCATAATGCCTATCTATGATGCGTTGTACGACGGTGGCGTGGAACATCTGCTGTGTCGCCATGAGCAGGGCGCGGCAATGGCGGCGATTGGCTATGCACGTGCGACGGGTAAAACTGGCGTATGTATGGCAACTTCCGGTCCCGGCGCCACCAACCTCATCACCGGCCTTGCTGATGCGCTGCTGGATTCTGTCCCGGTCGTGGCCATCACCGGGCAGGTCGGTTCCTCGTTTATCGGCACCGACGCTTTTCAGGAAGTGGACGTTCTCGGTTTATCACTGGCCTGTACCAAACACAGTTTTCTGGTGCAGTCGCTGGAAGAGCTGCCACGCGTCATGGCCGAAGCCTTCCTGGTGGCAAACTCAGGCCGTCCTGGCCCGGTTCTGGTGGATATCCCGAAAGACATTCAGGTCGCCAGCGCCGCACTTGAACCGCATTTTTCCACCGTTGAAGATGAAACGGCTTTTCCCTTCGAAGACGTTGAAATGGCTCGCCAGATGATAGCCCAGGCCAGCCAGCCGATACTGTACGTCGGCGGTGGTGTCGGGATGGCGCAGGCAGTTCCTGCGCTGCGCGAGTTTATCGCGGTCACCCAAATACCGGTCACCTGCACGCTGAAGGGGCTGGGAGCTGTAGATGCTGACTATCCATATTACCTGGCGATGCTGGGCATGCACGGCACGAAAGCGGCCAACCTGGCAGTGCAGCAGTGTGATTTACTGATTGCCGTCGGCGCGCGCTTCGATGACCGCGTGACCGGCAAACTGAATACTTTTGCCCCGAATGCGAAAGTCATTCATATGGATATCGACCCGGCGGAACTGAACAAACTGCGTCAGGTTCACGTGGGTCTTCAGGCGGATTTGAATGCGCTGTTACCTGCGCTGCAACAGCCGTTGAATATCGATGCCTGGCGTAAATACACTGCGGAATTACGTGCTGACAACGCCTGGCGCTACGACCATCCGGGTGAGGCCATTTACGCGCCATTACTGCTCAAACAGCTGTCCGATCGCAAACCGGCCAATAGCGTGGTGACCACCGATGTCGGCCAGCATCAGATGTGGTCGGCACAGCACATGACTTACACCCGTCCGGAAAACTTCATCACCTCCAGCGGATTAGGCACGATGGGCTTTGGCCTGCCTGCGGCTGTGGGCGCTCAGGTTGCGCGACCGGACGATACCGTTATCTGCATTTCCGGTGATGGTTCGTTCATGATGAACGTGCAGGAACTCGGCACCGTGAAGCGTAAGCAGCTGCCGGTGAAGATTGTTATCCTCGATAACCAGCGCCTGGGGATGGTTCGTCAATGGCAGCAGCTCTTTTTCCAGGAGCGCTACAGCGAAACCACTCTCACCGATAATCCGGATTTCCTCGTACTGGCCAGCGCCTTTGGCATTCCTGGCCAGCACATTACCCGTAAAGACCAGGTTGAAGCGGCTCTCGACACCATGCTCAACAGCACCGGGCCATACCTGCTTCATGTCTCAATCGACGAACTCGAAAACGTCTGGCCGCTGGTACCGCCGGGTGCCAGTAATGCAGAAATGCTGGAGAAATTATCATGATGCATCATCAGGTTGCCGTTCAGGCCCGCTTCAATCCGGAAACGTTAGAGCGCGTTTTACGTGTGGTACGCCATCGTGGCTTTCAAATTTGTGCCATGAATATGGAAACAGCCACTGACGCTCAGAGCATAAATATTGAATTGATCGTTGCCAGCCTTCGTCCAGTCGAATTACTGTTTAGTCAGTTAAGCAAACTGGTAGACGTCGCCCGCGTCGAGATCCAGCAACGAACAACATCATCACAACAAATCCGCGCCTGAGCGCAAAAGGAAGAACAATGACGACGAAAAAAGCTGATTACATCTGGTTTAACGGTGAGATGGTTCCATGGGGTGAAGCGAAGGTGCACGTGATGTCCCACGCCCTGCACTACGGGACGTCTGTCTTCGAAGGCATCCGTTGCTACGATTCTCACAAAGGCCCGGTGGTGTTTCGTCATCGTGAACACATGCAGCGTCTGCATGATTCAGCCAAAATTTATCGTTTCCCGGTTTCTCAGAGCGTCGATGAACTGATGGAAGCCTGCCGGAATGTTATTCGTAAAAACAACCTGACCAGCGCCTACATTCGTCCGCTGGTATTCGTTGGCGATGTCGGTATGGGCGTGAACCCGCCAGACGGTTACAACACTGACGTTATCATTGCCGCCTTCCCTTGGGGTGCATACCTCGGCGCAGAAGCGCTGGATCAAGGGATCGACGCAATGGTGTCTTCCTGGAATCGTGTGGCACCGAACACCATCCCAACCGCAGCAAAAGCGGGCGGGAACTATCTTTCCTCATTGCTGGTCGGCAGCGAAGCGCGCCGTCACGGCTACCAGGAAGGGATCGCGCTGGATGTGAACGGCTATATCTCTGAAGGCGCAGGCGAGAACCTGTTCGAAGTGAAAGATGGCATTCTGTTTACGCCGCCGTTTACCTCTTCCGCGCTGCCGGGTATTACCCGTGATGCCATCATCAAACTGGCGAAAGACCTCAATATCGAAGTTCGCGAGCAGGTGCTATCCCGCGAATCGCTGTATCTGGCTGACGAAGTGTTCATGTCCGGTACTGCAGCAGAAATCACACCGGTTCGCAGCGTCGACCGAATTCAGGTGGGCGAAGGCCGTTGTGGCCCGGTAACCAAACGTATTCAGCAAGCATTCTTTGGCCTCTTTACCGGTGAAACCGAAGATAAATGGGGCTGGTTGGATCAAGTTAATCCGAAATAAAACAATGGGACGGCACGCACCGTCCCATTTAACAGATAGACGGGAGTAAACAGAGCATGCCTAAGTATCGTTCCGCCACTACCACCCACGGCCGTAATATGGCAGGTGCCCGCGCGCTGTGGCGCGCCACCGGGATGACAGATGCCGATTTCGGCAAACCCATTATTGCCGTTGTGAACTCGTTTACCCAGTTCGTGCCAGGCCACGTCCATTTGCGCGACCTCGGTAAACTGGTTGCTGAGCAAATCGAAGCCTCCGGCGGCGTAGCAAAAGAATTCAACACCATCGCCGTCGATGACGGTATCGCCATGGGTCACGGGGGCATGCTGTATTCACTGCCGTCGCGCGAGCTGATCGCCGATTCCGTGGAATACATGGTGAATGCCCACTGCGCTGATGCGATGGTGTGTATCTCCAACTGCGACAAAATCACCCCGGGGATGCTGATGGCATCTCTGCGCCTTAACATTCCAGTTATCTTTGTTTCCGGTGGCCCGATGGAAGCCGGTAAAACCAAGCTTTCCGATCAGATTATCAAGCTGGACCTGGTTGATGCGATGATTCAGGGCGCGGACCCTAAAGTGTCCGACGAGCAGAGCGAACAGATTGAGCGCTCCGCGTGCCCGACCTGTGGTTCCTGTTCCGGCATGTTCACCGCCAACTCGATGAACTGCCTGACCGAAGCGCTGGGCCTGTCGCAGCCGGGCAACGGCTCGCTGCTGGCAACGCACGCCGACCGTAAAGACCTGTTCCTCAACGCCGGCACGCGCATCGTTGAGCTGACCAAGCGTTATTATGAGCAGGACGACGCGTCCGCGCTGCCGCGTAACATCGCCAGCAAAGCCGCGTTTGAGAACGCTATGACGCTCGATATTGCCATGGGCGGTTCCACCAATACCGTTCTGCACCTGCTGGCCGCCGCGCAGGAAGCGGAAATCGACTTCACCATGAGTGATATCGACAAGCTGTCCCGCAACGTGCCGCAATTGTGTAAAGTCGCGCCAAGTACCCAGAAATATCACATGGAAGACGTTCACCGTGCCGGTGGCGTCCTCGGTATTCTCGGCGAGCTGGACCGCGCCGGGCTGCTGAACCGCGACGTGAAAAACGTACTGGGGCTGTCACTGCCGCAGACGCTGGATCAGTACGATGTGATGCTGACTAAAGACGACGCGGTTAAAACCATGTTCCGTGCGGGTCCGGCAGGTATTCGTACCACTCAGGCCTTCTCGCAGAACTGCCGCTGGGACACGCTGGATGACGATCGTGCCGAAGGCTGTATCCGTTCACTGGAAAACGCCTACAGTCAGGACGGTGGTTTGGCTGTGCTGTACGGTAATTTCGCGGAAAACGGCTGCATCGTGAAAACCGCAGGCGTGGACGACAGCAATCTGAAATTCACCGGCCCGGCGAAAGTATACGAAAGCCAGGATGACGCGGTAGAAGCGATTCTCGGCGGCAAAGTGGTTGCCGGCGACGTGGTGGTTATCCGCTACGAAGGGCCAAAAGGCGGGCCGGGTATGCAGGAAATGCTTTACCCAACCACCTTCCTGAAATCAATGGGCCTCGGCAAAGCTTGTGCGCTGGTCACCGACGGACGTTTTTCCGGCGGGACGTCGGGTCTGTCTATCGGCCACGTCTCACCGGAAGCGGCAAGCGGCGGCAACATCGCGCTGATTGAAGACGGCGACATGATTGCTATCGACATTCCGGGCCGTGGCATTCAGCTGCAGCTGAGCGATCAGGAATTGGCAGCGCGGCGTGAAGCGCAGGACGCACGTGGCGATCAGGCCTGGACTCCGCGTAATCGCGAACGTCAGGTTTCCTTCGCGCTGCGTGCCTACGCCAGCCTGGCGACCAGTGCAGACAAAGGTGCAGTGCGCGATAAATCCAAACTTGGGGGCTGATCATGGCCGAATCCCAACCGCTATCCACCGCCCCTGAGGGGGCGGAATATCTCAGAGCGGTGCTGCGTGCGCCGGTCTATGAAGCCGTGCAAGTCACGCCGTTGCAGAAGATGGAGAAAATCTCCGCCCGTCTCGACAACGTGGTGCTGGTGAAACGCGAAGACCGTCAGCCGGTTCACAGCTTCAAGCTTCGCGGCGCGTACGCGATGATGGCGAGCCTGACCGAAGAGCAAAAAGCGTGTGGCGTGATTACGGCTTCTGCGGGAAATCACGCCCAGGGCGTAGCGTTCTCATCGGCCCGTCTGGGCATTAAAGCGCTGATTGTGATGCCGGTGGCGACCGCGGATATCAAAGTTGATGCGGTGCGTGGTTTTGGTGGTGAAGTGCTGCTGCATGGCGCGAATTTCGATGAGGCCAAGGCCAAAGCTATCGAACTGGCGCAGCAGCAGGGCTTTACCTGGGTGCCACCGTTCGATCACCCGATGGTGATTGCCGGACAGGGTACGCTGGCGCTGGAGCTGATTCAACAGGATGCCCATCTCGACAGAGTATTTGTGCCGGTCGGCGGTGGTGGTCTGGCGGCTGGTGTCGCGGTGCTTATCAAACAGCTGATGCCGCAAATCAAAGTGATCGCGGTGGAAGCGGAAGACTCAGCCTGTCTGAAGGCGGCGCTGGACGCCGGGCATCCGGTTGATTTACCGCGCGTCGGGCTGTTTGCCGAAGGCGTCGCAGTGAAGCGTATTGGCGATGAAACCTTCCGGCTGTGTCAGGAGTATCTCGACGATATCGTCACCGTCGACAGCGACGCAATTTGTGCGGCAATGAAAGATCTGTTCGAAGATGTGCGCGCGGTGGCGGAACCGTCTGGTGCGCTGGCATTGGCGGGGATGAAAAAGTATATCGCGCAGCACAACATTCGCGGCGAACGCCTGGCGCACGTGCTGTCCGGGGCGAACGTTAACTTCCACGGATTGCGCTATGTCTCTGAGCGCTGCGAGCTGGGCGAACAGCGTGAAGCGTTGCTGGCGGTGACTATCCCGGAAGAGAAGGGCAGCTTCCTCAAGTTTTGCCAGCTGCTCGGTGGACGTTCGGTAACGGAATTCAACTACCGGTTTGCCGATGCTAAAGACGCGTGTATTTTCGTCGGCGTGCGGTTAAGCCGTGGCCTGGAGGAACGCAAAGAGATCCTCGGTCTGTTGAATGACGGGGGTTACAGCGTGGTGGATTTGTCCGACGATGAAATGGCGAAGCTGCACGTTCGCTATATGGTCGGCGGCCGTCCTTCGAAGCCGTTACAGGAACGTCTGTACAGCTTCGAATTCCCGGAATCTCCCGGCGCATTGCTGAAGTTTCTCTACACCCTCGGCACCCACTGGAATATTTCATTGTTCCACTATCGCAGCCACGGTACTGACTACGGTCGCGTATTAGCCGGTTTTGAACTGGGCGAACACGAGCCGGATTTCGAAACCCGGCTCAGCGAGCTGGGCTACGAGTGTCACGATGAAACCAATAACCCGGCGTTCCGCTTTTTCCTCGCGGGTTAGTGGTTCGGCAGAATCGTCCAGAAGGCGTCAATAAGCGGCTCATGTAGCCGCTTTTTTTGTACGCACACACCGAGCTCAAACGGGGTTTTTTCGTCGCTGCGCTCGAGGATCATCACGCGGTTGCGCACCGGTTCAGGGCTGTTTTCCAGCACGATTTCCGGGATAAGTGCCACGCCGCAGCCGAGCGCCACCATCGACACCATCGCTTCATGACCTCCAACGGTGGCGTAAATCGACGGATTGCTGATTTTATGGCGACGGAACCACAGCTCAATGCGGCGGCGTACGGGGCCTTGATCGGCCATGATAAACGGCACCGTTGACCAGTCGGGTTTCTCCTGCGCCACCTGCGTGCGAACCGGGCAGGCGAGCGCCGGGGCAATCAGCACCACCGCTAAATTCTCCAGCATCGAAAACGCCACTGCGCCAGGGAGCGTTTCCGGTTTCCCGGCAATGGCTAAATCGGCCTCGCCGGTCACCACTTTTTCCATCGCATCGGCGGCATCACCGGTGGTGAGTTTGATTTCCACGGAAGGATGCTCCGCGCGGAAGCGGTCCAGAATTGGCGGTAAATGGCTGTAGGCGGCGGTTACCGAGCAAAACAGATGCAGTTCGCCGGAGAGCGACGGCCCTTTCTGGTCGATGGTGTGACGCAGCTGCTGATACTGCAATAGCGTTTGTTGAGCGAAGGTGCGCAACTCTTCACCGGCTTCGGTGAGGGTCACGGTACGGTTATCGCGCACAAACAGCGCCTGCCCAAGATCTTCTTCCAGCCGCTGAATTTGTCGCGAAAGCGTGGAAGGACTGACGTGCATCGCCCGCGCGCTGCGGCCAAAGTGGCGACTTTCCGCCAGATGCAGGAAGGTTTTCAGATCGCGTAAATCCACAGAAGACACCCCACGATTTTATATTGCAGAAATTGCAATGTGATGTTGTGAATATATCAATTTCCGCAATAAATTTCCTGTTGTAATGTGGTTCCAATCTCGCAAAACGCGAACCGAACAATAAGACAGACCAACATCACGAGGTATCACCATGGCTAACTACTTTAATACACTGAATCTGCGCCAGCAGCTGGCACAGCTGGGTAAATGCCGCTTCATGGCGCGTGACGAATTCGCCGATGGCGCGAGCTACCTTCAGGGTAAAAAAGTGGTCATCGTCGGCTGTGGCGCACAGGGTCTGAACCAGGGCCTGAACATGCGTGACTCAGGTCTGGATATCTCTTACGCGCTGCGTAAAGAAGCGATTGCTGAAAAGCGTGCATCATGGCGTAAAGCGACAGAAAACGGCTTTAAAGTAGGCACTTACGAAGAGCTGGTTCCACAGGCAGACCTGGTTGTTAACCTGACGCCAGACAAGCAGCACTCAGACGTTGTACGTTCCGTGCAGCCGCTGATGAAAGATGGCGCAGCGCTGGGTTACTCCCATGGCTTTAACATCGTGGAAGTGGGTGAGCAGATCCGTAAAGACATCACTGTGGTCATGGTGGCGCCGAAGTGTCCTGGTACCGAAGTGCGTGAAGAGTACAAACGTGGTTTCGGTGTACCAACGCTGATCGCCGTTCACCCGGAAAACGATCCTAAAGGCGAAGGCATGGCGATTGCTAAAGCCTGGGCAGCTGCAACCGGTGGTCATCGTGCTGGTGTGCTCGAGTCTTCCTTCGTTGCAGAAGTGAAATCTGACCTGATGGGCGAGCAGACTATCCTGTGCGGTATGCTGCAGGCTGGTTCTCTGTTGTGCTTCGACAAGCTGGTGGCCGAGGGTACTGACCCGGCTTACGCAGAAAAACTGATTCAATTCGGCTGGGAAACCACCACTGAAGCGCTGAAGCAGGGCGGCATCACCCTGATGATGGACCGTCTGTCTAACCCGGCGAAAATCCGTGCATTCGCGCTGGCCGAGCAGCTGAAAGAAATCATGGCCCCGCTTTTCCAGAAACACATGGACGATATCATCTCCGGCGAATTCTCCTCCGGCATGATGGCTGACTGGGCAAACGACGATAAGAAACTGCTGACCTGGCGTGAAGAGACCGGTAAAACCGCGTTCGAAACTGCGCCGCAGTTTGACGGTAAAATCGGTGAGCAGGAATACTTCGATAAAGGCGTAGTGATGATTGCAATGGTGAAAGCGGGCGTTGAGCTGGCTTTCGAAACCATGGTTGATTCCGGCATCATTGAAGAGTCTGCTTACTACGAATCACTGCACGAACTGCCGCTGATTGCGAACACCATCGCCCGTAAGCGTCTGTATGAAATGAACGTGGTTATCTCCGATACCGCTGAGTACGGCAACTACCTGTTCTCTTACGCGTGTGTTCCGCTGCTGAAAGAGTTCATGACCACGCTGCAAACCGGTGACCTGGGTAAAGCGATTGCTGAAGGCGCGGTAGATAACGCTCAGCTGCGTGACGTGAACGAAGCGATTCGCAGCCACGAGATTGAAACCGTTGGCAAGAAACTGCGCGGTTATATGAAGGATATGAAGCGTATTGCTGTAGCAAGCTAATACCCCGTCGCCTTTCGATTCGCAGCTGCGTTAGCTACGTTCATACACCCCAGTCACATAGTTATCTATGCTCCTGGGGCTGTACTCACTTGCCGCCTTGCTGCAAGTCGAAATTCTTAGGGGTATCTCTTCAGGCCCGGCCCGCGTTAGCGCCGCCGGGCTTTTTATTAGTTACGGTACAGTACTTTGATGATGTGGTAACCGAACTGGGTGTGCAGCGGGCCAGTAGGCTCCAGTACTGGGCAAGAGAAGACCACTTTATCAAACGCCGGAACCATCTGGCCCTGTTTGAATTCACCTAAATGACCGCCTTTTCTGCCTGACGGACAGGTGGAGTGCTTCTTCGCCAGCTTCTCAAAATCGCCGCCGTTTTTGATCTGCTCTAAAAGATCCAGAGCCAGTTTCTCTTCCTTTACAAGGATATGCATTGCTGCTGCTGTTTTTGCCATGATCGTGCCTTGAGTGGTATGGTTCAGGCTCGCTATACTACCACGCTCTATACCCGTCGTCCTTCAAGTTGCAGGTATGTTGGCTGCTCTCGTTCACCCGAATCACTTACTTGAGTAAGCTCATCGGGATTCTCTCGTTTGCCGCCTTCCTGCAATCTGAATGAACTTGGGTATGTTTCGGCCCTCCCGTTTTTCATTGAGTGACCTTATGCGTTTAAACCCCGGACAACAACAAGCCGTCGAATTCGTCACCGGACCCTGCCTGGTGCTGGCGGGAGCGGGATCGGGCAAGACGCGCGTGATCACCAATAAAATTGCGCACCTGATCCATCAGTGTGGCTATCAGGCGAAGCATATCGCCGCCGTGACCTTTACCAACAAAGCCGCGCGCGAAATGAAAGAACGTGTCGCCCAGACGATAGAGCGTAAAGAGGCACGCGGCCTGATGATCTCCACGTTCCATACCCTGGGGCTGGAAATCATTAAACGCGAGTTTGCCGCACTGGGGATGAAATCCAACTTTTCCCTGTTCGACGATACCGATCAGGTTGGGCTGCTGAAAGAGCTGACGGAAGGGCTGATTGACGACGATAAAGTGGTACTTCAGCAGCTGATCTCGACGATCTCCAACTGGAAAAACGATCTGATGACGCCGCAACAAGCCGCGGCGCAGGCCAATGGCGAGCGCGATCGAATTTTTGCTCACTGCTACGGGCTATACGATGCGCACATGAAAGCTTGCAACGTACTGGATTTCGACGATCTGATCCTGCTGCCGACGCTGCTGCTGCAACGCAATGAAGAAGTGCGCGAGCGCTGGCAGAACAAGATTCGTTACTTGTTGGTGGATGAATATCAGGATACCAACACCAGCCAGTACGAGTTAGTGAAACTGCTGGTGGGCAGCCGGGCGCGGTTTACGGTGGTGGGCGATGACGATCAGTCGATTTACTCCTGGCGTGGTGCGCGTCCGCAAAACCTGGTGCTCTTGAGCCAGGACTTCCCGAAACTCCAGGTGATTAAGCTCGAGCAGAATTACCGTTCTTCTGAACGTATTCTGAAAGCGGCCAACATCCTGATTGCTAATAACCCGCACGTTTTTGAAAAGAAACTGTTTTCTGAATTGGGCTACGGTACAGAACTCAAAGTACTGAGCGCGAATCACGAAGAACACGAAGCTGAACGCGTCGCCGGCGAACTGATCGCTCATCACTTCATCAATAAAACGGCCTATAAGGATTATGCGATCCTCTATCGCGGTAACCATCAGTCGCGGGTGTTTGAAAAGCTTCTGATGCAAAACCGTATTCCGTACCGTATTTCTGGCGGAACGTCGTTTTTCTCGCGTCCTGAAATCAAGGACCTGCTCGCTTATCTGCGCGTGCTGACCAACCCGGATGACGACAGCGCTTTTCTGCGGATTGTGAATACGCCGAAGCGCGAAATTGGCCCGGCAACGTTACAGAAGCTGGGTGAATGGGCAACCACCCGCAGTAAAAGCATGTTTGCCGCCAGTTTTGATATGGGTCTGACACATACGCTGACCGGGCGCGGTTATGAATCTCTGACCCGTTTCACTCACTGGCTGGGCGACGTTCAGCGTCTGGCGGAGCGTGAACCTATCGCGGCGGTACGCGATCTCATTCACGGCATCGATTACGAGTCCTGGCTGTTTGAAACTTCGCCGAGCCCGAAAGCGGCTGAAATGCGCATGAAAAACGTCAACACCCTGTTTGGCTGGATGACGGAAATGCTCGAAGGTTCTGATCTGGAAGAACCGATGACGCTGACGCAGGTCGTTACCCGTTTCACCCTGCGTGACATGATGGAACGTGGCGAAAGCGACGAAGATCTCGATCAGGTCCAGCTGATGACGCTGCATGCGTCAAAAGGTCTGGAGTTCCCGTATGTGTATCTGGTCGGTATGGAAGAAGGGCTGTTGCCGCATCAGAGCAGTATCGACGAAGATAATGTCGATGAAGAGCGTCGTCTGGCGTATGTGGGGATTACCCGCGCGCAAAAAGAGCTGACCTTTACGCTGTGCAAAGAGCGCCGTCAGTATGGCGAGCTGGTGCGTCCGGAGCCGAGCCGTTTTCTGCTGGAGTTACCGCAGGACGATATCATCTGGGAGCAGGAGCGTAAGGTGGTGTCGCCGGAAGAGCGGATGCACAAAGGGCAGGCGAATGTGGCCAACATCAAAGCGATGCTGGCCAAAGCGAAGGCAAAGTAATTAGTCGACGATCAACGGCCAGTGGACATAGCTCTGCCACTGACTTTCCTGCAACACCAGTTCCGCACCGAGCGGATGGTTCGCCAGCCAGCCTGACGGCAGCGTCAGGGTCAATGTTTCCCCTTCCACGCTAAGCGCAATATCTGGCAGCAGGTCGTCCCGGCGGCGACCTGCAAACAGGATAGCCAGACGCAGCAAACGGCAAAGCCTATCGGCTACGCGCGGCGGAACGGCATTTTGCTGATGCAGCGAGGGCAGATCGACGGGATTGGTCTGATTGAGCACTAGCGTTGCCAGCAGCTTTTTCTGCGCAGGCGTAAAGCCCGGGAGATCAAGATTGCGCACCAGATAGGCAGCATGCTGCGGGGCCTGTTTGAAATCGACACTCAGGCCAATTTCGTGCAGATGGCAGGCGCTAAGCAGTAAATCACGGCTTAACGGTTCAATTTCCCAGCTTTTTTCACACTGATCGACGAAATGAGAGGCTAATTGCGCCACGCGCTGGGCCTGTTCGGTATCGACCATAAAACGCCGCTGAATATTGCGCAGCGTACGGCTGCGAATGTCCTGATCGACGGCCAGGTGCAGCATGCCGTAAACCAGTCCTTCGCGCAGAGCGCCACCCGCGAGGGTCATGCACTGGATATCAAGCTCACTGAAAATGGCCAGTAAAATCGCCAGTCCGCTTGGGAACACCAACGCCCGTTCAAGCGTCAGCCCTTCAATCTCGAGTTCTTCCAGACGCCCACACTGAATGGCGCGCTGTTTGAGCTGTTGCAGCTTGGCGAGCGTAATGCGCTCATCCATGCCCTGCGCCATCATGATTTCCTGCAACGCCTGAACGGTACCGGATGCGCCTACGCAAATTTTCCAGCCGTGCTGACGAAGTTCGTCGGCGACTGGACGTAGCACATCACGTGCGGCCTGCTCGGCGGCATCAAAATGGGCGTGTTCGAGATTTCGGTCAGTAAAGAAGCGTTCGAGCCAAGTGACGCAGCCCATCGACAGGCTGAAAAGAGAGGTGGTTTGGGCACCGGTTCCGGTTACCAGTTCAGTACTGGCACCGCCGATATCCACCACCAGACGGCGATCGTCGCCACCGGTGGTGTGCGCCACGCCCTGATAAATCAGGCGTGCTTCTTCTTCACCGCTGATTACCTGCACCGGACAGCCGAGGATTTCCTGCGCTTTGGCAAGGAAGGCATCGGCATTAACGGCCAGGCGCAACGTGGCAGTTGCCACGACGCGGATTTGTGCGTGAGGGATATCTTGCAAACGTTCGGCAAACAAACGTAGACATTGCCAGCCCCGTTCCATGGCTTCCGGCGACAGCGTGTTATCGCTGTTCAATCCGGCGGCCAGCCTGACTTTACGCTTAATGCGCGTCAGGGTCTGAATGCTCCCCGCCACTTCGCGCACAACCAGCATATGAAAACTATTGGAACCGAGATCGATTGCTGCGTATAGCGAAGAGGCGTTCATACACTTCATCCTTCAACCTGTCTCTGCGTTGGATTCGTACGCTTGGCGCCGTGATACAGGTTGGAGGATTTTGTGTATGGCATAAGCCTGCTTAACCTGAACGACGACGGTTGCGCGGTGCGCCGCCGCCAGAACGGCGTGGGCCGTTACCTGGACGCGTGCGCGTCAGGCGCAATGCCTTCGGCAAATCACTCATCAGCGCATCCGGATTGTACTTGCTCTGCGGAATCGAGTGACCGATATAGGTTTCGATAGCCGGCAGGTTCAGCGCGTACTCTTCACAAGCGAGGCTGATGGAGTGACCGCTGAGGCCAGCACGACCGGTACGGCCGATACGGTGAACGTAATCTTCGCAATCATCCGGCAGATCGTAGTTAAATACGTGCGTCACGGCAGGAATATGCAGGCCTCGGGCAGCAACGTCAGTCGCGACCAGAATATCGAGATCACCACGGGTAAATTCATCCAGAATACGCAGGCGCTTTTTCTGTGCCACGTCGCCGGTCAGCAGGCCAACGCGGTGACCATCGGCAGCCAGATGGCCCCAGACGTCTTCGCAGCGGTGCTTGGTGTTAGCAAAAATAATGGCGCGATCTGGCCACTCTTCTTCCAGCAGCGTTTGCAGCAGGCGCATTTTCTCGTCGTTAGACGGGTAGAAGAGCTCTTCTTTAATGCGGTGCCCGGTTTTCTGCTCCGGTTCCACTTCCACATACTCGGCGTTATTCATTTGCTCGAACGCCAGTTCACGTACGCGGTAAGAAAGGGTCGCGGAGAACAGCATGTTCAGGCGCTGGTTAGCCTGCGGCATGCGGCGGAACAGCCAGCGGATATCTTTAATAAAGCCCAGATCGTACATACGATCCGCTTCATCCAGCACGACAACCTGAATCGCAGCCAGGTTGATGTAGTTCTGTTTCGCGTAATCAATGAGACGACCCGTGGTGCCGATCAGAATGTCGACGCCGCTTTCCAGCACTTTCAGCTGTTTGTCGTAACCGTCGCCGCCGTAAGCGAGACCCAGCTTCAGGCCGGTGGCCGCTGCCAACGGTTCTGCATCAGCATGGATTTGAACAGCCAGTTCACGCGTTGGAGCCATAATCAGCGCACGCGGTTGGTTAACCTGGCGGTTCTCAGCAGCAGGGTGAGAGAGAAGATAATGAAACGTTGACGTCAGAAACGCCATCGTTTTGCCGGTTCCGGTTTGCGCCTGTCCTGCAACATCACGTCCTGCCAGCGTCAGCGGGAGTGCGAGTGCCTGAATAGGGGTGCAATGATGAAACCCTTTCTTTTCAAGGGCTTCTATCACCTGAGGGTGCAGGGCGAAGTCGGAAAACTTCTGTTCTGTTAAATGTGTTTTGCTCATAGTGTGGTAGAATATCAGCTTACTATTGCATTAAGAAAGCGTATCCGGTGAAATAACGTCAACCTTTTAGTTGGCTAAAGCAACATCAACATGACGTTGCTAGTTGATTAATGCTACACCAACACACCAGGCTTATTCCTGTGGAGTCATATATGAGCGATAAAATTATTCACCTGACTGACGATAGTTTTGACACGGACGTACTCAAAGCTGACGGGGTTACCCTCGTTGATTTCTGGGCAGAGTGGTGTGGTCCGTGCAAAATGATTGCCCCGATTCTGGATGAAATCGCTGAAGAGTTCGAAGGTAAGCTGACCGTTGCAAAACTGAACATCGACCAGAACCCGGGCACTGCGCCGAAATACGGCATTCGCGGTATCCCGACTCTGCTGCTGTTCAAAAACGGTGAAGTCGCCGCGACCAAAGTGGGCGCGTTGTCTAAAGGCCAGCTGAAAGAATTCCTCGAAGCAAACCTCGCCTGATCCAGCACTGGGTTGATGTGGCGTCCGCTGTTCCGAAAATGTCGGGACCGCTGGACGCCCGCCCTGAGTCGTGCTAAGTTAACGTTGACTTCGTTTTAAACATACCTTATGTAGTTTGAATCTGATTTAGCCAATACTTCCCGTACCACATCTTTATACGCGTGAAGTTGATAGATTTCAGGCAGATCACTCTTTCCGTCTCGTCGTTTCAGTTCTGCGTCCTTTCCTTTGACCAGGCAGCGTACAGGCATGAGTTGATGGCCGTAAACAGGCATGGATGACCCTGCCATACCATTCACAATACGTTCGAGATTTACCCCTCACACCACTATGAATCTTACCGAATTAAAGAATACGCCGGTTTCTGAGCTGATTACTCTCGGCGAAAATATGGGGCTGGAAAACCAAGCCCGTATGCGCAAACAGGACATCATATTTGCCATCCTGAAGCAGCACGCGAAGAGTGGCGAAGATATCTTTGGCGACGGTGTGCTGGAGATTCTGCAGGATGGATTTGGTTTCCTCCGTTCCGCAGACAGCTCCTACCTCGCCGGTCCCGATGACATCTACGTTTCCCCCAGCCAAATCCGCCGTTTCAACCTCCGTACAGGTGACACCATTTCCGGTAAGATTCGTCCTCCTAAAGAGGGTGAGCGTTACTTTGCATTGTTGAAAGTTAACGAAGTTAACTACGACAAGCCGGAAAATGCGCGTAACAAAATTCTGTTCGAGAACTTAACGCCGCTGCATGCGAATTCTCGTCTGCGTATGGAACGTGGGAATGGCTCAACTGAAGACTTAACCGCTCGCGTACTGGATCTGGCATCGCCGATCGGTCGTGGCCAGCGTGGTCTGATTGTCGCACCGCCGAAAGCCGGTAAAACTATGCTGCTGCAGAACATCGCGCAAAGCATCGCGTACAATCACCCAGACTGCGTGTTGATGGTTCTGCTTATCGACGAACGTCCGGAAGAAGTGACCGAGATGCAGCGTCTGGTTAAAGGTGAAGTTGTTGCTTCTACCTTTGATGAGCCAGCCTCTCGTCACGTTCAGGTTGCTGAGATGGTTATTGAGAAGGCTAAGCGCCTGGTCGAGCACAAGAAAGACGTTATCATTCTGCTCGATTCAATCACTCGTCTGGCTCGTGCCTACAACACCGTCGTACCGGCTTCCGGTAAAGTCCTGACCGGTGGTGTGGATGCGAACGCACTGCACCGTCCGAAACGCTTCTTCGGTGCTGCGCGTAACGTGGAAGAGGGTGGTAGTCTGACTATCATCGCTACCGCGCTGGTTGATACCGGTTCTAAAATGGATGAAGTTATCTACGAAGAATTTAAAGGTACCGGCAACATGGAACTGCATCTGGCGCGTAAAATCGCTGAGAAACGTGTGTTCCCTGCTATCGACTACAACCGTTCTGGTACGCGTAAAGAAGAGCTGCTCACCACTCAGGAAGAGCTGCAGAAAATGTGGATCCTGCGCAAAATCATCCATCCAATGGGTGAAATCGACGCGATGGAGTTCCTCATTAATAAGCTGGCGATGACCAAAACAAACGACGATTTCTTCGATATGATGAAGCGTTCGTAAGTTTCGCAAGACTTAAAAACGCCACGCAACCGCGTGGCGTTTTTGTTTTAGTGCATACTCATTGAGTTAGCGGAATGGTCAAATTTGCGAGTTTTTAATTGAGGCCGCAATATTTTGCGCAAAATACCAACAAATCCCTTAAAACTCAGTCGTATTCCTCTTCAGGCGAACGGCTATCATGAGTATACTTTCGGTAATAATTTTCCCAGAGAGCACGCATTGTGAATTTACTGACAGCATGCGCTGATCTGATCAGTATTTTTTTGTTCACAACCTTATTCCTTTTTTTCGCGCGCAAGGCAGCTAAAAAGGTGGGTTTAGTGGATAAACCCAATTTCCGTAAACGTCACCAGGGGATGATCCCTCTGGTCGGCGGAATTTCTGTGTTTGCAGGAGTGTGTTTTGCCTTCGGTCTGGTCGATTACTACATTCCCCACGCTAAGTTGTATCTGAGCTGCGCTGCTGTACTGGTGGCGGTTGGTGCGCTGGACGATCGCTATGACATCAGCGTGAAGTTTCGCGCAATGGTTCAGGCCATCGTTGCGGTTCTGATGATGATACAGGGGAGCTTATACCTGAGCAGTCTGGGCTACATCTTTGGTTCCTGGGAGCTTGTTCTCGGTCCGTTCGGCTACTTCCTTACCCTGTTTGCAGTCTGGGCCGCTATCAATGCCTTCAACATGGTTGATGGTATCGACGGCCTGCTGGGGGGGCTTTCAAGCGTTTCCTTTGGCGCAATGGGGATAATCCTGTGGTTGGATGGCCAGTACAGCCTCGCCATGTGGTGTTTCGCGATGATTGCGGCGATCCTCCCTTACGTTCTGTTGAATCTGGGGCTGCTTGGACGTCGGTATAAGGTCTTCATGGGAGACGCGGGCAGCACGTTGATCGGTTTCACTGTCATCTGGATATTACTGGAAACGACCCAGGGGAAAACCCATCCGATAAGCCCGGTTACCGCGCTGTGGATTATTGCTATTCCGTTGATGGACATGGTTGCCATTATGTTCCGTCGTTTACGCAAAGGAATGAGTCCCTTCTCCGCCGACAGGCAGCACATTCATCACCTGATCATGCGGGCCGGTTTTACCTCCCGACAGGCTTTTGTGCTGATTACTCTCGCTGCTGCGCTGCTAGCGGTCGTTGGGGTAGTTGGCGAATACACGCGAATTATCCCAGAATGGGGCATGTTACTCCTGTTTGTACTTGCCTTTTTTATGTACGGTTACTGCATAAAACGCGCATGGAAAGTGGTGCGCTTCATCAAAAGAGTGAAGCGGCGAATTCGCCGGCATAGCGATAAAACACACCATTTAACCAAATGAATCTGGAAAAGAGATGACACAACAATTACCGGTAGCAAACTCAGTGAGCGCTGAAAATGAGCTGGATATTCGCGGTCTGTTTTGTACGCTATGGGCAGGAAAACGCTGGATTATCGGCATTGCCTTTTTGTTTGTTCTGATTGTGCTTGTCTATACCTTCTTTGCCCGGCAGGAGTGGAGCGCTACCGCTATCACAGATCGGCCGACGGTCAACATGCTGGGGGGCTATTATTCCCAGCAACAGTTTTTACGCAATCTGGATATCAAGGCGAATCTGGCGAGCCCCGATCAGCCTTCTGCTATGGATGAATCGTACAAAGAGTTCATCATGCAGCTGGCGTCATGGGATACCCGCCGTGAATTCTGGTCGCAAACGGACTACTACAAGCAACGTCAGTCAGGAAATGCGCGTGCCGATGCCGCACTGTTGGACGACTTAATTAACGATATACAGTTCATGCCGGGTGACCCACTGAAAAGCGTGAACGACAGCATCAAGCTGGTGGCAGAAACGGCCCCGGATGCTAATAATCTGCTGCGCCAGTATGTGGCCTTTGCCAGCCAGCGGGCTGCAGGTCACCTGAATGATGAACTGAAAGGCGCGTGGGCGGCACGTACCATCCAGATGAAGGCGCAGGTTAAGCGCCAGGAAGAGGTGGCTCAGTCTATTTTCGATCGCAATATTCACAGCGTTCAGCAAGCATTGAAAGTGGCGCAGCAGAACAACATTTCCCGCAGCGAAACGGATGTTCCGGCGGAGCAGTTGCCTGACTCCGAACTTTTCCTGCTCGGTCGCCCAATGCTGCAGGCAAGACTCGAAAATCTACAATCTGTTGGTCCTGATTTTGATCTCGACTACGACCAGAATCGTGCGATGCTGACCACGCTCAATGTTGGCCCAACTCTCGACCCTCGTTTTCAGACCTACCGTTATTTACGGACGCCGGAAGAGCCGGTAAAACGCGACAGTCCGCGCCGCGTCTTTCTGATGGTAATGTGGGGTATTGTCGGTGCGCTGATTGGCGCGGGCATCGCGTTGGTGCGTCGTCGCACACAGTAACATGTACTTCGTGGCGAGGCGGATTATGCCGTCGCTACCTATTCAAAGAGAATTGATGTGAAAGTATTAACCGTATTTGGCACACGCCCAGAGGCGATTAAAATGGCGCCGTTGGTCCATGCATTGGCAAATGACCCGCATTTTGAGGCCAAAGTCTGCGTCACGGCACAGCATCGGGAAATGTTGGATCAGGTGCTGAAACTGTTTTCCATCGTTCCTGATTACGATCTCAACGTGATGAGCCCTGGGCAGGGACTGACGGAAATCACCTGCCGGATTCTGCAGGGCCTAAAACCGGTACTGGAATCCTTCAAACCTGATGTTGTACTGGTGCACGGTGATACCACAACGACCATGGCCGCGAGTCTGGCCGCATTTTATCAGCGTATCCCGGTCGGGCACGTTGAGGCTGGCCTGCGCACGGGTGATCTCTATTCCCCGTGGCCGGAAGAAGCCAACCGCACTATGACGGGCCATCTGGCGATGTACCATTTCGCGCCGACGGAGAATTCCCGTCAGAACCTGCTGCGTGAGAACATTTCCGGGCAGGGCATCGTCGTGACGGGCAATACTGTGATTGATGCGCTCTACTGGGTGCGTGACCGCGTGCTGGCTGATGAGTCCTTACGCAACGAATTGTCTGGCCGTTATCCATTCTTAGACAACGACAAAAAGCTTATCCTGGTCACGGGCCATCGTCGTGAAAGTTTCGGTCAGGGCTTTGAGCAGATTTGCCAGGCGCTGGCAGAAGTGGCCGCAGAAAACCCGGACGTTCAGGTTGTTTATCCGGTTCATCTCAACCCGAACGTGAGCGAGCCGGTTAACCGCATTCTTGGCCATGTGGACAACGTCTTTCTGATTGAACCGCAGGACTACCTGCCGTTCGTCTGGCTGATGAATCGCGCATGGTTGATCCTCACTGACTCCGGCGGGATTCAGGAAGAAGCACCGTCGCTGGGTAAACCGGTACTGGTGATGCGCGATACCACTGAGCGCCCAGAAGCCGTAGATGCTGGAACCGTCCGTCTGGTGGGTACTGATCGTCAGAACATAGTGAATGAAGTTACGCGATTGCTGCGTGACGAGAAGGAGTATCAGGCAATGAGCCGGGCCCATAACCCTTATGGTGACGGTCAGGCCTGTAGTCGAATTTTGTCAGCACTCAAAAAAAATCAGGAAACACTATGAGTTTTTCGACCATCTCTGTCATTGGCCTTGGCTACATCGGACTGCCAACGGCAGCGGCATTTGCCTCACGCCAGAAACAGGTGGTGGGTGTGGATATCAATCAGCACGCGGTAGACACCATCAACCGCGGTGAAATCCATATCGTTGAACCCGATCTTGGTCAGGTTGTCAAAACGGCGGTCGAAGGTGGCTACCTGCGCGCTAGCACGACGCCGGTTGAAGCCGATGCCTACCTGATTGCCGTGCCTACGCCGTTTAAAGGCGAGCATGAGCCTGACATGGCGTTTGTCGAATCGGCTGCACGCTTCATTGCGGCGGTGCTCAAGAAGGGCGCGTTGGTGATCCTCGAGTCCACCTCTCCGGTGGGCGCGACGGAACAGGTGGCCGAGTGGCTGGCAGAAATGCGTCCGGACTTGAGCTTCCCCCAGCAGGCAGGCGAACTGGCTGATGTGAATATCGCCTACTGCCCGGAGCGTGTGCTGCCGGGCCAGGTGATGGTCGAACTCATTAAAAATGATCGCGTGATTGGCGGCATGACCCCCATCTGCTCTACGAGAGCAAGCGAGCTCTACAACATCTTCCTCGAAGGGGAATGTGTGGTAACCAACGCGCGTACAGCGGAAATGTGTAAACTCACGGAAAACAGTTTTCGCGACGTAAATATCGCGTTTGCCAACGAACTGTCGCTGATTTGTGCCGATCAGGGGATCAACGTCTGGGAGCTGATTCGCCTCGCGAATCGTCATCCGCGCGTTAACATTCTCCAGCCGGGACCGGGAGTGGGCGGACACTGTATCGCCGTTGACCCGTGGTTTATCGTGGCGCAGAACCCGCAGCATGCGAGATTGATTCGCACTGCGCGTGAAGTGAACGACCACAAACCGCATTGGGTTATGAATCAGGTGAAAGCCATGGTCGCCGATTGCCTGGCCGCCAGCGATAAGCGTGCCAGTGACGTCAAAATTGCCTGTTTCGGGCTGGCATTCAAACCGAATATCGACGATCTGCGTGAAAGCCCGGCGATGGAAATCGCGACGCTGATTGCTGACTGGCACAGCGGTGAAACTTTGGTGGTAGAGCCCAATGTTCATCAACTGCCGAAAAAACTCACCGATAAAGCCACGCTGGTTTCTTTGGATGATGCCCTGCATGATGCCGACGTGCTGGTGATGCTGGTCGATCACAAACAGTTCAAGGCCGTTAACGGCGACAGCATCAAGCAGACGTTTGTGGTGGACACCAAAGGAGTGTGGCGTTGAAAAAGATTCTGGTGACCGGCGGCGCGGGCTTTATTGGCTCGGCCGTGGCGCGTTATATCATCAGTGAAACCACCGACAGCGTTGTGGTAGTTGATAAGCTGACCTACGCCGGAAATCTTGCTTCGCTTGCCCCCGTATCTCAAAGCGAACGTTTCGCCTTTGAGCAGGTCGATATCTGTGACCGCCAGGCGTTGGACGATGTTTTTGCCCGCCATCAGCCCGATCTGGTCATGCACCTGGCGGCAGAGAGCCATGTCGATCGTTCCATTGACGGTCCTGCGGCGTTCATCGAAACCAACATACTTGGCACCTATACCCTATTAGAAGCGGCGCGCGGCTGGTGGAATACCCTGGCAGACGATAAAAAATCGGCGTTCCGTTTCCATCATATCTCCACCGATGAAGTGTATGGCGACCTGCACGGCAGCGATGATTTCTTCACAGAAACCACGCCGTATGCGCCAAGCAGCCCTTATTCAGCGTCGAAAGCAGGTAGCGATCATTTGGTGCGTGCATGGCTGCGAACTTATGGTCTGCCAACGCTGGTCACCAACTGCTCGAATAACTACGGGCCCTATCACTTCCCGGAAAAGCTTATCCCGCTGACGATTTTGAATGCACTGGCGGGCAAGACGCTGCCGGTTTATGGCAATGGACAGCAGGTGCGCGATTGGCTTTATGTGGAAGATCACGCCCGCGCGCTGTACCGCGTGGTGACTACCGGTGTCGTGGGCGAGACTTACAATATCGGTGGCCATAACGAACGTCAGAATATTGATGTGGTTCGCACCGTCTGTGCACTGCTTGAAGAGCTGGTACCGCAAAAGCCTGAAGGCGTGGCCAGGTATCAGGATTTGATCACCTACGTGACCGACAGACCCGGGCATGACGAGCGTTACGCCATCGATGCGGCAAAAATTGAACGCGAACTGGGATGGACGCCGCAAGAGACATTTGAAACCGGAATGCGCAAAACGGTCCAATGGTACCTTGCGAATCAGGCCTGGTGGCAACAGGTTCTGGATGGCAGTTATCAGGGCGAACGTCTCGGCCTGAAAGGCTAACTCTCCCGGGAGGACATATGAAAGGCATTATTCTGGCCGGCGGTTCTGGCACCCGATTGCATCCTATCACCCGCGGTGTTTCCAAACAGCTGCTGCCCATTTACGACAAACCGATGATCTACTACCCCCTGTCAGTGCTCATGCTGGCAGGGATCCGTGAGATTCTGATCATCACCACACCTGAAGATATAAGCTACTTCCAGCGTCTGTTGGGTGATGGGTCTGAATTTGGTATCGAGCTGCATTATGCCGAGCAGCCAAGTCCTGATGGTCTGGCTCAGGCGTTTATCATCGGTGAAACGTTCCTGAACGGGGAACCTTCGTGCCTGGTGCTGGGCGATAACATCTTCTTCGGCCAGGGCTTCAGCCCGAAATTGCGTAGCGTTGCCGCGCGTACCGAAGGCGCAACCGTCTTTGGCTATCAGGTGATGGATCCCGAGCGTTTCGGTGTGGTTGAATTCGATGACAATTTCCGCGCAATCTCGCTGGAGGAAAAGCCCAAAGAGCCCAAGTCTAACTGGGCGGTCACCGGCCTCTATTTCTATGACCACAACGTTGTGGAGTACGCCAAACGCGTGAAACCTTCAGAGCGCGGTGAGCTGGAAATTACCTCCATTAACCAAATGTATCTCGATGACGGTAAGCTAACCGTGGAGCTGCTCGGACGTGGATTTGCGTGGCTGGATACAGGTACTCACGACAGCCTGATTGAGGCCAGCATGTTCGTGCAAACCGTCGAAAAACGTCAGGGATTCAAAATTGCCTGCCTGGAAGAGATTGCCTGGCGCAACGGCTGGTTGGATGATTACGGCGTAAAACGCGCGGCCAATCAGTTAGCCAAAACCGGCTACGGCCAGTACCTGCTGGAGCTGCTTCGTGCCCGTCCGCGCCAGTATTGATCCCCTTCACTGGGAAACACAGTTCTTTGGTATCAGCAGCGCCATTGTTCGCATGAGTGATGATGCGCCGGAACTTCACGCCGAAGAACTGGCGAACTGGTCACGCGTGCAGGCGAAAATCCCGGCGCAACGCACCGACTGGCTCGATGCGTTGCAAGCGCTCGGTTTTCAGCTGGTGGAAGGTGAAATTGATTTCCGGCTAACGGTGACGGATAGCGTTGACCCGCAGGCTGAGATTGCCACTGAAAACGACATTCCCCAGCTGCGAAAGCTAGCCGCACAGGCGTTTGCGCAGAGCCGCTTTCGAGCGCCCTGGTACGCCGACGACGCCAGTGGCCGCTTTTACGCGCAGTGGATTGAAAATGCAGTGCGTGGCACGTTCGATCATCAATGCCTGGTTTTCCGCGATGAGAACGCGGCTATCCGCGCCTTTGTTTCTCTACGTCAGTTGAATGGCAGCGAGGCCCGGATTGGGCTGCTGGCAGGGCGCGGGGCAGGTGACATTCTCATGCAGGCTGCTGTGCATTGGGCGCATGCGCGCCAACTGAATACGCTGTGGGTAGCGACCCAAATGGGCAATATCGCGGCACTTAAACGTTACATTCAAAGCGGTGCTGTCCCCGAAAGTACCGCCTATTGGCTATACAGGTGACACGATGATTCCTTTTAACGCACCGCCGGTTGTAGGTACTGAACTCGATTACATGCAGTCGGCCATGGGCAGCGGCAAACTGTGCGGCGATGGTGGCTTTACCCGTCGCTGCCAGCAGTGGATGGAGCAGCGTTTCGACAGTGCCAAAGTGCTGTTAACCCCATCCTGCACTGCGTCGCTGGAAATGGCGGCCCTGCTGCTGG
Organism: Scandinavium hiltneri; assembly: GCF_024764835.1. GTDB lineage: Bacteria > Pseudomonadota > Gammaproteobacteria > Enterobacterales > Enterobacteriaceae > Scandinavium > Scandinavium hiltneri. The sequence goes on from NZ_JALIGE010000065.1 coordinate 27,932, forward strand.
ATATCCAGCCCGGCGATGAAGTCATTATGCCGAGTTACACCTTCGTGTCCACGGCTAACGCCTTTGTGCTGCGCGGCGCAAAAATCATCTTTGTCGACGTGCGTCGCGACACCATGAACATTGACGAAACGCTGATTGAAGCGGCGATCACCGAGAAAACCCGAGTCATCGTGCCGGTGCATTATGCGGGCGTAGCCTGTGAAATGGACACCATCATGGCGCTCGCCAAAAAGCATAACCTGTTCGTGGTGGAAGATGCCGCCCAGGGCGTGATGTCGACTTACAAAGGCCGCGCGCTGGGCACCATCGGGCATATCGGTTGCTTTAGCTTCCATGAAACCAAAAACTACACCGCCGGTGGCGAAGGCGGCGCGACGCTTATCAACGATCGTACACTGATTGAGCGTGCTGAAGTCATTCGCGAGAAAGGTACCAATCGCAGTCAGTTCTTCCGCGGGCAGGTCGACAAATACACCTGGCGCGATATCGGTTCAAGTTACCTGATGGCCGATTTGCAGGCGGCGTATCTGTGGGCGCAACTGGAAGCGGCAGATCGTATTAACCAGCAACGCCTTAGCCTGTGGCAAACCTATCACGATGCGCTGAAACCGCTGGCTGACGCCGGCCGTATTGAGCTGCCGACGATTCCAGCCGACTGCGTGCATAACGCGCACATGTTTTATATCAAGCTGCGTGATGAAGCCGATCGCGGCAAGCTGATTGCCTGGCTGAAAGAGGCCGAGATCCTGGCGGTGTTCCACTACATTCCGCTGCACTCATCCCCGGCTGGTGAAGCGTTTGGCGAGTTCCACGGCGAAGACCGCTTCACCACGCAGGAAAGTGAGCGTTTGCTCCGCCTGCCGCTGTTCTACAATCTGGCATCGGTGAATCAGCGCACGGTGATTAACTCTCTACTTAGCTTCTTCGCCTGATGTCGCTGGCAAAAGCGTCAGTCTGGACTGCGGCCAGCACGCTGGTCAAAATTGGTGCGGGTCTGCTGGTGGTCAAACTGCTGGCCGTGACCTATGGCCCGTCTGGTGTAGGCCAGGCGGGTAACTTCCGCCAATTGGTGACGGTGCTCGGCGTGCTCGCCGGCGCAGGGATTTTCAACGGCGTCACTAAGTATGTCGCACAGTATCACGATGACCCCGACCATCTGCGCAAAGTGGTCGGCACCTCGTCAGCGATGGTGTTGGGTTTCTCCACGCTGTTGGCCATCATCTTTGTTGTTGCCGCTGCGCCTATCAGCCAGGGGCTGTTCGGGCATACCCATTATCAAGGGTTAGTGCGGCTGGTGGCGCTGGTCCAGATGGGCATTGCGTGGGCCAACCTGCTGCTGGCGCTGCTCAAAGGCTTTCGCGATGCATCCGGAAACGCACTGGCTCTCATTGCCGGTAGCTTAATTGGTGTGGCCGCGTATTTTCTTAGCTGGCATTTCGGCGGCTATGAAGGCGCGTTGTTGGGTATCGCCTTAGTTCCTGCGCTGGTCGTACTGCCAGCCGCAGTAATGATGGCGAAGCGCAGATCGATTCCGTTTGCCTGGCTGAAACCACGGTGGGATGCGTTTTATGCCGGGCAGTTGGGCAAATTCACGGTAATGGCGTTGATCACATCGGTGACGTTGCCAGTGGCATATGTGATGATGCGAAACTTGCTGGCTGCACATTACAGCTGGGATGAAGTGGGGATCTGGCAGGGCGTCAGCAGCATTTCCGACGCCTACCTGCAGTTTATTACCGCCTCATTCAGCGTCTATTTGCTGCCAACGCTTTCGCGGCTGACCGAGAAATCAGACATCACGCGTGAAATCGTGAAATCGCTGAAATTCGTACTACCGGCGGTAGCTGCGGCGAGTTTCACCGTCTGGCTGCTGCGTGATTTTGCTATCTGGCTGCTGTTCTCTGCGAAGTTTACCGCAATGCGTGATCTCTTCGCGTGGCAGCTAGTCGGCGATGTGCTGAAAGTGGGCGCTTATGTGTACGGCTACCTGGTGATCGCCAAAGCGTCGCTGCGGTTCTACGTACTGACGGAAATTAGCCAGTTCACGTTGCTGACCGCATTTTCGCATTGGCTGATCCCCGCTCATGGCGCACTCGGCGCGGCGCAAGCCTATATGGCGACCTATATCGTTTATTTTGCGCTGTGCAGCAGCGTATTTTTAATTTGGCGTAAACGGGCATGACTGTACTGATACACATACTGGGATCGGATATCCCGCACCATAATCAAACCGTTCTGCGGTTTTTCAGTGAAGAACTGGCGGACGGCTGCGAGCACGCCCGTGAATTTATGGTGGTGGGCAATGAAAGCGCGCTACAAGCCGCAGGCCCGAACCTCTCGCTGCGTTTTTATGCTGACAAGAAAGCGTTGGCTACCGCGGTTGTCGAGAAAGCGAAAGCCGACCGTTCACAGCATTTTTTCTTCCACGGACAGTTCAACACAGGCCTTTGGCTGGCATTGTTGTTCGGCGGTATCAAGCCCGCGCAGTTTAACTGGCATATCTGGGGTGCTGACCTGTATGAGGTCTCCCGGGGCCTGAAATTTCGTCTCTTTTATCCGCTTCGACGCATGGCGCAGGGGCGCGTGGGCTGTGTTTTCGCCACGCGAGGCGATTTGAATACCTTCGCGAAAGCGCATCCGCGGATACAAGGTGAATTGTTGTATTTCCCGACGCGCATGGATTCGTCATTGAACGATATGGAAACTGAGCGTCACGAAGCGCAAACGCTGACGATACTCGTCGGTAATTCTGGCGATCGCAGCAACGACCACATCGCGGCGCTGAAGGCTATTCATCAGCAGCTTGGTGACACCGTTAATGTGGTACTGCCGATGGGCTACCCGGCCAATAACGATGAATACATTCGCGAAGTGCGCGCGGCAGGTGAAGCGCTATTCAGTGCGGAACACTTGCAGATCCTCGGCGAAAAGCTGGCGTTTGACGATTATCTGGCCCTGCTTCGCCGCTGCGACCTGGGCTACTTCCTGTTCCCACGCCAGCAGGGGATTGGCACGCTATGTTTGCTGATTCAGGCGGGGATCCCGTGTGTGCTGAACCGGGATAACCCGTTTTGGGAAGATATGGCCGAGCAGCACATTCCAGTACTGTTCACCACCGATACACTTGACGTCGCCGTGGTGCGTGAAGCGCAACGACAACTGGCGAGTGTCGATAAAACACAGATAGCCTTTTTCCGTCCAAACTATCTGGAACCGTGGCATCGCGCGCTGCAGATTGCAGCAGGAGAGGCGCAATGAGCCTGATGCAGTTTACCGGCCTGTTTGTGGTCTGGCTGTTTTCATCACTGTTTATCGCCACGCTGACGTACTTTGAGTTTCGTCGGGTGCGCTTTAACTTTAACGTCTTCTTCTCAATGCTGTTTTTACTGACGTTTTTCTTCGGCTTCCCGCTGTCGATGACGCTGGTGTTTCGTTTTGACGTCGGTGTCGCGCCGCCTGAAATTCTGCTGCAGGCGCTGCTGTCGGCGGCCTGTTTTTACGCGATTTACTACGTGGCGTACAAAACGCGCCTGCGTGCGGCGCGCGTTCAGAAGGAACGTCGCCCGCTGTTCACCATGAACCGGGTGGAAACCCATCTGGCGTGGATGCTGCTGGCGCTGATTGCATTGTTGAGCGTCGGTGTATTCTTCGCGCACAACGGTTTCCTGCTGTTCAAGCTGCACTCCTACAGCCAGATTTTCTCCAGCGAAGTCTCCGGCGTGGCGCTCAAGCGCTTCTTCTACTTCTTCATCCCGGCGATGCTGGTCGTCTATTTCCTGCGTCAGGACAGCAAAGCGTGGATCTTCTTCCTCGTCAGTACCGTGGCGTTTGGTCTGCTGACCTACGTGATCGTCGGCGGCACGCGCGCCAATATCATCATCGCCTTTGCTATCTTCCTGTTCATCGGTATTATTCGCGGCTGGATTTCGCTGTGGATGCTGGCGGCGGCGGGCGTGTTAGGGATTGTCGGCATGTTCTGGCTGGCATTGAAACGCTATGGGATGAACGTTAGCGGCGACGAAGCGTTTTACACCTTCCTGTATCTGACGCGCGACACCTTCTCGCCGTGGGAAAACCTGGCGCTACTGTTGCAGAACTACGACAAAATCGACTTCCAGGGACTGGCGCCGATTGTCCGCGATTTCTATGTCTTCATTCCGAGCTGGCTGTGGCATGACCGGCCGAGCATTGTACTCAATACCGCCAACTACTTTACCTGGGAAGTGCTGGATAACCATTCCGGGCTGGCGATTTCCCCAACGCTGATTGGCTCGCTATTGGTGATGGGCGGCGCATGGTTTATCCCGCTGGGTGCGGTGGTTGTAGGGCTGATTATCAAATGGTTTGACTGGCTGTATCAGCTGGGCAACCGTGAAACGAACCGCTATAACGCGGCGATTCTGCACAGTTTCTGTTTTGGAGCTATCTTCAACATGATTGTGCTGGCCCGCGAAGGACTCGACTCATTCGTTTCCCGCGTGGTCTTTTTCCTGGTGATTTTCGGGCTCTGCCTGCTGGTCGCCAAATTGCTTTACTGGCTGCTGGACAGTGCCGGGCTTATCCATAAACGCTCAAGGCCGCTGCCACAACCTCTGGTTTGATAAGGGAACAGATGACGGATTCAACCGCTGCGCCGCTTTATGCCGTGCGCGGCCTGCAGCTGATTGGCTGGCGGGATATGACGCATGCGCTGGACTATCTCTATGCCGATGGGCAAATGAGGCAGGGAACGCTGGTGGCGATCAACGCGGAGAAAGTACTGACGGCGGAAGACAATGCCGAGGTACGCACGCTTATCGACGCTGCGGAGTTTAAATATGCCGACGGGATCAGCGTTGTGCGATCGATTCGCAAGAAATATCCGCAGGCTAATGTTTCGCGCGTTGCCGGAGCTGACCTCTGGGAAGCGCTGATGGCCCTGGCGGGCGCGGAAGGTACGCCGGTATTTCTGATTGGTGGCAAGCCGGAAGTGCTGGCGCAGACCGAAGCCAAACTGCGTCAGAAGTGGAACGTGAATATTGTTGGCAGCCAGGACGGGTATTTCAAAGCGGAAGAACGCCAGGCACTGTTTGAACGTATTCAGGCCAGCGGAGCGAAGATTATCACCGTGGCGATGGGCTCACCAAAGCAGGAAATATTGATGCGCGACTGCCGTTTGGTTCATCCGGGGGCGCTGTATATGGGCGTGGGCGGCACCTATGACGTCTTCACCGGTCATGTAAAACGTGCGCCTAAGATATGGCAAAAACTGGGGCTGGAATGGCTCTACCGTTTGCTGTCGCAGCCGAGCCGCATTGGCCGGCAGCTGCGCCTGTTGCGCTACCTTTGCTGGCACTATACCGGCAATCTTTGATCTCCCTTTCTAAAAATGTATTGCACAACAATTGTGCAATACATTCGCATAACTAATACTTTATTTGCCATTTCACCCTTTTTATTCAACCATTCGCCCCCTTAAAAGTCGGCACGCCTGTTGGTGCCAGACATTCCACGGCATGACATCTGTTCATAACAATAACCGGCAACGACCGGAAAGCGGCAAACACGCGAGGATCTATGGCTGAGAAAGAACCAGTGCTACAGCGAGGGCTGGAAGCGCGACATATTGAATTAATTGCTCTGGGCGGCACCATCGGCGTTGGGCTGTTTATGGGTTCCGCAAGCACCCTGAAATGGGCGGGTCCTTCGGTTTTACTGGCGTACATAATCGCTGGCCTCTTTGTGTTCTTCATCATGCGTTCGATGGGCGAAATGTTGTTTGTCGAACCGGTCACTGGCTCGTTTGCCGTTTATGCGCATCGTTACATGAGCCCATTTTTTGGTTATCTCACCGCGTGGTCTTACTGGTTTATGTGGATAGCGGTCGGGATTTCAGAGATAACCGCCATCGGGGTTTACACCCAGTTCTGGTTTCCGGACATGGCGCAGTGGATACCGGCGCTTATCGCCGTGGCGCTGGTGGGGTTAGCGAATCTCGCGGCGGTGCGTTTGTACGGCGAGTTGGAATTCTGGTTTGCGATGATCAAAGTCACCACCATTATCGTGATGATCGTCGTGGGGCTTGGGGTGATTTTCTTTGGCTTCGGCAACGGCGGCCACGCGCTGGGTTTCGGTAATCTGACCGAACACGGCGGTTTCTTTGCTGGCGGCTGGAAGGGCTTCCTGACGGCGTTGTGCATTGTGGTGGCATCGTATCAGGGCGTGGAGCTGATTGGCATCACCGCCGGTGAAGCGAAAAACCCGCAGGTCACCCTGCGCAGCGCGGTGGGCAAAGTCCTGTGGCGTATTTTGATTTTCTACGTCGGCGCTATTTTCGTTATCGTCACCATTTTTCCGTGGAATGAAATTGGCAGTAACGGCAGTCCGTTCGTGCTGACCTTTGCCAAAGTAGGGATCACAGCGGCGGCGGGCATCATCAACTTTGTGGTACTGACGGCGGCGCTTTCCGGCTGCAACAGTGGGATGTACAGCTGTGGCCGCATGCTGTACGCGTTGGCGAAGAACCGCCAGCTGCCGTCGGTGATGGCGAAAGTCTCGGGTAATGGTGTGCCAGTGGTGGGCGTGGCGGTGTCGATTGTCGTGCTGCTGCTTGGATCTTGTCTGAACTACATCATTCCCAATCCGCAGCAGGTGTTTGTGTACGTCTACAGCGCCAGCGTGCTGCCGGGTATGGTGCCATGGTTTGTTATCCTGATTAGCCAGCTGCGTTTTCGTGAGGCGCACAAGCAGGCGATGGCGAGCCATCCGTTCCGTTCGGTGCTGTTCCCGTGGACTAACTATTTGACGATGGCATTCCTGATTTGTGTGCTGGTCGGCATGGGCTTTAATGACGACACGCGCACATCGCTGTTTGTCGGTGTTATTTTCCTGGCCATTGTGACGGTACTTTACAAAGTGTTAGGCTTCAATCGGGCTGATGGCGCCCAGAAATTGAAGGAATAAGCGACAAAACGTGCAAAGCATAACCAAACGGAAAATTTCTTTAAAAAGACACTAGACAGCACAGCATGAAGTCCGTAATATCCGACCCCGCAACGGCGCTAAGCGCCCGTAGCTCAGCTGGATAGAGCGCTGCCCTCCGGAGGCAGAGGTCTCAGGTTCGAATCCTGTCGGGCGCACCATTTCCCGGTGCCGGAGCTGCGGTGGTCTGTGATGTAAATGACAGGGCCGCGTGAAAGAATATCAGTGGTGGCTATAGCTCAGTTGGTAGAGCCCTGGATTGTGATTCCAGTTGTCGTGGGTTCGAATCCCATTAGCCACCCCATTAATTTTGAGTTCAGTGGCAATGCGAAGGTGGCGGAATTGGTAGACGCGCTAGCTTCAGGTGTTAGTGTTCGTAAGGACGTGGGGGTTCAAGTCCCCCCCCTCGCACCACAACTTAGAATTAAACAGAATTGAACGAAAATTCAAAAAGCAGTATTTCGGCGAGTAGCGCAGCTTGGTAGCGCAACTGGTTTGGGACCAGTGGGTCGGAGGTTCGAATCCTCTCTCGCCGACCAATTTTGAACCCTGCTACGGCAGGGTTTTTTCTATCAAGAATTGAACAAATATTCGTAAAGCAGTACATCGGCGAGTAGCGCAGCTTGGTAGCGCAACTGGTTTGGGACCAGTGGGTCGGAGGTTCGAATCCTCTCTCGCCGACCACATTTAGAAAAGACCAACCCTCGGGTTGGTCTTTTTGCATCCGTAGTTTACAGAGGATGAGAACCTCCGAAGGAGGTTTGAGCCGAGCGTAGCGAGACAACGTTGCTTTAGCAACGGCCCGAAGGGCGAACCACGCAGTGGTGAGTTATCCTCTCACGCCGACCACATTCGAAAAAACCGCTCTTTTGAGCGGTTTTTTTACGTCTGTAGCCCGGAGAGGATGAAGAAGCTCCGGGGAAGGACATTTTTCTATTCTGTGCTCGGTTCTTCTGCCCTTTAAAAAATATTTTTCTTCTCGGTTTTTCTCGTGGGAAAATATGTCGCCAGACGGCGACATTTAATTCCCTGATTTCATGCTAGATCGCCTTTTCTGTATTTCAGCGTCTCCGTTTGGCGACATCTCATTTATTCCTAAAGCGCTAACTCCCTGATATTGAGGGGTGCAAGAGTGGCATAACGTGTGTAATAATATCTGCGTAGATGCTCATTCCATCTCTTATGTTCGCGTTTACGCCTCATAAACTCAGGAATGACGTAGAGCCGTTTACGGTGCTTATCGTCCACCGACAGATGTCGCTTCGGCCTCATCAAACACCATGGACATAACGTTGAGTGAAGCACCAATTGTTGTCAAACAGACCTGTTTTAACGCCTGCCCTGAATTCAGCGCAGGCGTTTTTTTATGGGTTACGTTCGGTAGCGGAATAAGACGCTGCCCACCAACAATAATGCGCAGAATGAAACACACCACAGCGTGTAAATAGCGCCTAGTTGGCTCGTTAGTATTACTGTGATAGACGTTGCGAGGGTGGCGCTGAGGGTTTGCCAGCGCCAGGCTTTCGCGCTGGCGGCGGAAACGTCATCTTCGGTGAACTGGTGCAGCACGCTGAAGGTCCCCAACGCGAAGACCACATTTGACGCCAGGTGAGCGATAAAAATGGCTCCCAGTGCCGCAGCGGTAAATCCCGACAGCATCGGCATTATGACGTAGGCGAGCAGAAATATCCCCAAACAACCCAGCAACAGGCGGTTACGCTCAACATATTCCGGCATCTTTCGGCTATTGAGCAACATAGGCCCGCACAATTGCCCCAGGCTGCGGCTAAATAGCAGCGGCAGTGCCAGCCCGGCAGTGTCATCGGGATGCATCTGTTGCGCCAGCGCAGGTAGCAGCGCCATCGCCGGAGCGCCAACCGCAGCCAGAGAAGGCAGCAACAGCAGGCTTCTTTTTTGCGAAAGCGTGAGGGTCGTCCAGCGCAGTGGTGTCCGTGTTTTAGGTCTGCTGTCGTCCGCGGCGATCTCGGTGCGTTGCAGCGTCAGCCACAGCAGCCACGACGCGGCGAGAAAACTCATGGCATCGACGATTAATAGCGACTGCGGACTGACTCGCTCAAACAGCAGCACGCCCACTCCCGTACCCAACAACACCTGCGATGCAAATATCAGGTTTTCCATTGCGGTGGCCGCCGGAAGTTCTTGCTCGCTCAACCCACGCTTGAACGTCAGCGCTAACGCGGGCCACGACATTCCTGCCAGCAGCGCTTCCACGGACTGCACCGCCAGTAGCAGCGGAATACTGTGATGACGTAAACCCTGAAGGGGCAATATCAACGCCAACAGGCCGAGCAACTCGCAGCAAATGAGTAAACGCAGGGGAGGGTATGTGCGGCACAATCTTTCGCCAATCAGGCTGCCCAAAAATCCGGGCACGGTCGCCAGCAGCCAGGCTAGCGTTAACGTTGTTGGTGAGGCCTGCCAGCGCAACAGCTGACCGAAAACGACGACCTGCGTCAGACCATTACCCAACGACGATAAAATAAAGGCGAAAGCTAACAGGCGAAGCCAGACGTGGCCCCGCAATGCGCGTAGCAGCGCAAACAGCAGAGAATTCATGTGGAACGATCTCCAGCAAAACGTTATTCGCGCAAAAAGATGCGTGAGTGAAAAACGGTGAATGCTGAAAAGTCGTTACATTGGCAGGCTCTTGAAAGAGGTTAAGAGCAAAGAATTTAGCATGTTGCTTAAGAAAAAAGAAAGGGGCCCGAAGGCCCCTTTTTTGCTGAATCGACTCAGGAAGGTGGATTGTTCTGCAGCGTCAGTAACAGTCCATCACGGCGCATGGTGGCCGCTTCTTCCGGCTGATGCAGTCTGTCGAGGGCATCGGCTAGCCAGGCGTAATCAAACGCGTCTGGACGCTGTTTTAACGCCGCGCGGAAGGCGATGGTCGCTTCCTGCCATTCGCCGTGTTTCATCAGCGACTGGCCCAGCGTACTCCACAGCAGAGGGCGGTCACCCACGCTCTTGATCTGCTGGCGCAGTACTTTTTCCAGTTGTTCCGGATTGGTGGTTTTCAGACGCGGAACCGGGAGCAGCAGTCGATCGTCGTACTGGCGTTTCAGGCCGTCGATAATAATCTGTTGGGCCATGTCATGGTCGTCACATTCGATGAGATGATCTGCCATCGCCACTTGCAGCGGCACGCGCTGACGGGTTTTGCGACTCTGATTTTTCCACCATTCGCGCAGGCCATCGCTGCCCTGATCGGCACGCGCCTGATCCATCAGGCCAATCCAGGCCTGCTGTTCCAGAGCGTCACGGTGCGCTTCATCGCCGACGTTGGCTTTCGCCATCGACGGAATGATATCCAGCAGCGAAGTCCAGGCCCCGGTGCGAATATAAGCCTGTTCAGCCAGACGCAGCACTTCAGGGTGGCGCGGCGCGATTTCCAGCAGTCGGTCTACGCCGTGGCGCGCCGCATGGTCTTCATTGCGCGCAAGCTGAATACGCACGCGAGTGATTTCCACCGGGATCAGGTCGTTACCGGCACTTTCTGCGGCACGTTCCAGATGCTGATTGGCACGCATTTCGTCCCCACGCTGCTGCGCGGCTTCTGCGGCTAACAGGTAGTTCACCACCGGCTGTTCAGCGTGATCGGCATTCTTCGACATCAGCTTCTCAACCTGCTGATAATCACCTTCTGCCAGCTTGAGCAGCGCTTGTTCAGTCTGCTTACGCGCCCGACGGCGTTTACGGCCAACAAACCAGCCACGGGTATGCGCCCCGGTGCGGAAAATGTGGCGCAGCAACCATTCGATAGCGAACAGCACCACCATGGTCAGGATCAGAATGATCACCAGACCGGTGACGCTGGTTTCAATGTTGTAGTTGTCTGTCTGGATCAGGACGTATCCCTGATGGCCTGCAACGATCGGGCCCACAACGATCCCGGCGATCAGCAACGCAAAGAGCAGTAAAACTTTTAGCATGTTTATTCTCCCTGCGGTGCAGCGGCGGCGGGCGCGACATCAGCCTGAGGCGCCGCGCTCTGCGCAACCGGCGGCTGTGCCAGCAGATTACGCACGCGGGTCTGCATCAGCTTTTCCAGAATCGCCTGGCTTTGCAGCGTTTCCGGCACGTCCATATTGATATTTTGCTGGCTCAGCGAATCCACCTCATCAAGGAAAGCTTTGGTGGTCGCATCGTCAGTGTCGTAGTACGCGCGTACCCAGGTGGAAACGTTGTCCAGTGCCTGTTTGTACGTTTGTTCCTGATGGCGAGGCACGGCCTGGGCCGCAACCAGCAGACGCGAGCGAATATTTTCGCGCAGGTAGACGTCCTGATTTGGCGCTAACAGTGGAACGGCGGTTTCATCACGGCGACGAATGGTGATGAAGCTGTCCATAAAGTTCTGCCAGCTTTTTTGCAGATTGACGCGCCATTCACCCAGCGAGCTGGAAAGCTCACCGCTGTCGTCGTCCATCGGGGAATCATCGTCGGTGTTATCGGCCAGACGCAGGTTATCGATCTGATTAGACAGCTGATTGACCTTCAAAATGATCCCGTCGTAATCGACCTGCGCCACGCCGGAGAGGCTGGCGATATCATCGGTGATTGCGCGACGAGCGGTAATCAGGCTTGGGTCATTCATGTCTGCCAGGCTTGCATCGGCGCTTTTGAGCAGTGCCGCTGCGGTGGTGATGTCCTGATCGCTCCACAATTTACGTCCTGCCAGTTTGACGAGGAAATCAGCCTGCGCGAGTTGCCAGGTTTTGGCATCGCTGCCGGAAATCGTGGCGACTTTTTGCTGCAGTTCATCAAGCTGTTTGGTCAAAGCATCCTGCTGCTGTTTCGCCGCAGTCAGGCGATCGGCTTGTTGCTTGATGATGCCGTCCAGCTCGCTCTTCTGAGACTCTTGTGCTTTTTGCAGGACAGTCACTTGATTGACCAGCGTATCGCTGGCGGTCGTCTGATTGGTGTTTTGTTTTTTCACCAGGCCATACAGGCCAATGCCTGCGGCCAGAGCGATGGCAATCGCCACTACGCTCAGCGCCAACGGCGCTTTGTTGCTGCTGTTTTTCTTCTCAGCGTTTTTCTTTTCAGCAATCTCCGGCTGTGGCGTTTGTTCCACGGCCTCCCTGGTCTCCTCAACCACGGCGGAGTTCTCTTTTTGTTCCGTCATTATGGCTTCCAATTTTGAGAGTTATTGTAAAGCACGCAGCAGCGCGTCGTTGTCGGCGCTATCGGCCACCCTGATATTCCGCCAGCCCAGCTCCCGGGCCTGTTCAGCAAGGCGCTCACTCACCACAAGCACCTCGCAGTTTAACAACCAACGCTCTCGATACCATTGCGGAATCAGCGACCAGAGCTGTTTTAACATTTCGCCGCTGGTGATGACCAGTCGGGTCACGCCGCGCGTTTGCCAGCGCATCGCTTCTTCCGCACCGTCATAGTGCCGGTTACTGCGTTGATAACATTCACAAAAAGTCACTTCAGCACCGCGACTCTGTAGCGTTTCGCCGAGCAATTCGCGCCCGCCGTTTCCGCGTAAAATCAGTGCTTTCTTGCCGGCAACGTTTTGTAATTCAGGTAATTGTAGCAACACTTCGCTGACTTCCCGATCGAGCGGGTAGCGAACGTCAATGCTGCTGACTTTGTGCAGCGCCAGGCCAGTGGTTCGCCCGATGGCAAAATAGCGTGGCGTGTGCGGCCAGCGCTGCCCGTTCTGCTGAAGCTGAGCCTGGGCAAATTCGACAGCGTGTTGTGAAAGGGCGAACAGCAGATCGCCGTCGTTCAACGCGGCCAGATGCCCCGCAAGCTGCGCTAATTCGCGGCCGGGGGTAAATTCAATTAACGGAAAGCTCCAGGCCTCTCGCCCCAGCGCGCGCAGGCGGCTGACAAGTTCTTCTCCCTGGGGAGAGGGGCGAGTGACCAGAATGCTCATTCAGGGGCTTCTCCGTTATACACTTCCGCGAGAATTTCACGTGCGCCGTTGTTCAGCAGCTCTTCGGCCAGCGAAATCCCCAGCTCTTTGGCGTCTTCGGCTGGCCCACGGCGTTCACCGCGTACCATCCGGCTGCCATCCGGGGCGCCAACCAGCGCCCGAAGCCAGATTTCACCGTGGCTTAATTCAGCATAGCTGCCAATTGGCACCTGACAGCCGCCTTCGAGGCGCGTATTCATCGCGCGCTCTGCGCAGACGCGCACGGCGGTATCCGCGTGATTCAGCGGCGCCAGCAATGTGCGGGTGTGAGGGTCGTCGAGACGGCACTCGATACCCACGGCGCCCTGACCCACGGCGGGCAGAGATTGCTCCGGCGATAACGCCTCGCGAATTCTGTCTTCCAGACCGAGACGCTTCAGCCCGGCGACGGCCAGGATAATGGCATCGTAATCGCCGTTATCGAGCTTGCCGAGGCGCGTGCCAACGTTGCCACGCAGCGAGCGGATCACCAGATCTGGGCGATCGGCAGCCAGTTGACACTGGCGGCGTAAACTTGATGTGCCAACCACGCTGCCCGCAGGCAACGCGTCGATAGAATCGAAATGGTTAGAAACAAATGCGTCGCGTGGATCGTCCCGCTCGCAGATGGTCGTCAGACCGAGTCCTGGCGGGAATTCCACCGGAACATCCTTCATAGAATGCACGGCGATATCGGCGCGGTCTTCAAGTAGCGCAAGTTCCAGCTCTTTGACGAACAGGCCTTTTCCGCCCACTTTCGCCAGAGGCGTATCGAGGATCACATCGCCGCGCGTCACCATCGGCACCAGTTCTACCTGAAGCCCGGGATGGCACGCCATCAGCCTGTCTTTCACATAATGTGCCTGCCACAGCGCGAGAGGACTTTGGCGTGTGGCAATTCTTAAAACTTTGTCTAACATGCTTGTTACCGTCGTTATCGTCCGCCAGCCATCCTAACATTGTTGCTATAAGGATGTTAGTTTTCGAGTTTTTCTGAAAATGAGCAAACGGAGCGATTACCGGCGTGTTGAAGAATTTACAGCCGTTAATCGGTGCTAGACTTATGAGTAGCGCAACTTTCTTTACGGTCAAACGGCAAGGTGTTAAATTGATCACGTTTTAAACCGTTTGTTAGCCCGCACCAACACACCATCTCGGCGACAGACGGTAGCGGTTCTTGTTGAAATTCTAAAAACCTTCGTATCCCGTGCAGTTCATCGCCTTAGCGATACGCCAGGTTTTAACATCAGGCGATATGTCTTGTACCTCTATATTGAGACACTGAAACAGAGACTGGATGCCATTAATCAATTGCGCGTGGATCGCGCGCTTGCTGCCATGGGGCCCGCTTTTCAGCAGGTCTACAGTCTTCTGCCGACATTGCTTCACTACCATCATCCGCTAATGCCGGGTTACCTCGACGGTAACGTACCCAAAGGCATTTGCCTCTACACGCCTGATGAAACTCAACGTCACTACCTTGATGAGCTGGAACTGCACCGCGGTATGCCGCCGCAGGTTTCCGCCAAAGGTGAACTGCCGATTACCGGCGTTTACTCTATGGGTAGCACTTCTTCTGTCGGCCAAAGCTGTTCTTCCGATCTCGATATCTGGGTTTGCCATCAGGCCTGGCTTGATAACGAAGAACGTCAGCTGTTGCAGCGTAAATGTAGCCTGCTCGAAAGCTGGGCCGCGTCGCTTGGCGTGGAAGTCAGCTTCTTCCTGATAGACGAAAACCGCTTCCGTCATAATGAAAGCGGCAGCCTCGGGGGTGAAGACTGTGGCTCAACGCAGCACATCTTGCTGCTCGACGAATTTTACCGGACCGCCGTGCGCCTCGCCGGGAAACGTATTCTGTGGAATATGGTGCCGTGCGAAGAAGAAGAGCATTACGATGATTACGTCATGAAGCTCTACTCGCAGGGTGTACTGACGCCAAATGAATGGCTGGATCTCGGCGGATTGAGCTCGCTCTCCGCGGAAGAGTACTTCGGGGCCAGCTTGTGGCAGCTGTATAAGAGTATCGACTCGCCGTATAAAGCGGTGCTGAAAACCCTGCTGCTCGAAGCGTATTCTTGGGAATATCCCAATAGCCGCCTGTTGGCGAAAGACATTAAGCAGCGCCTGCACGACGGCGAGATTGTGTCCTTTGGGCTTGATCCTTACTGCATGATGCTCGAACGCGTCACGACCTATCTGCAAGCCATTGATGACGCCACCCGTCTGGATCTGGTGCGTCGATGCTTCTACCTGAAAGTGTGCGAAAAACTCAGCCGCGAACGCGCCTGTGTGGGCTGGCGTCGTGAAGTCGTCGGCCAGTTGGTGAAAGACTGGGGCTGGAGCGAAGAACGTCTGGCGATGCTCGACAATCGTGCGAACTGGAAGATTGACGAAGTGCGCGATGCGCACAACGAACTGCTCGACGCGATGATGCAGAGCTACCGAAACCTGATCCGTTTCGCACGCCGCAACAACCTCAGCGTTTCAGCCAGCCCGCAGGATATCGGCGTGCTGACCCGTAAGCTGTACGCGGCGTTTGAAGCGCTGCCGGGCAAAGTGACGCTGGTTAACCCGCAAATTTCGCCGGATCTCTCCGAACCGAACCTGACCTTTATCCATGTGCCGCCGGGTCGCGCCAACCGTACAGGCTGGTATCTCTACAACCGTGCGCCAAACATGGAATCGATCGTCAGTCATCAGCCACTCGAATATAACCGTTATCTTAATAAGCTGGTGGCGTGGGCCTGGTTTAACGGCCTGCTAACCTCACGCACCCGCCTGTTTATTAAGGGCAACGGCATTGCCGACCTGGCGAAACTGCAGGAAATGGTGGCCGACGTGTCGCACCACTTCCCGCTGCGCCTCCCGGCGCCGACGCCGAAAGCACTCTACAGTCCATGCGAAATTCGCCATCTGGCGATTATCGTCAACCTCGAATATGACCCGACCGCGGCGTTCCGTAATCAGGTCGTGCATTTCGATTTCCGTAAGCTGGACGTGTTCAGCTTCGGGGAAGAGCAGAATTGCCTGATTGGCAGCGTCGATCTGCTTTATCGCAACTCATGGAACGAAGTGCGAACCCTGCATTTCAACGGCGAACAGGCGATGATCGAAGCGCTGAAAACTATCCTCGGCAAAATGCATCAGGATGCGGCGCCACCGGACAGCGTGGAAGTGTTCTGCTATAGCCAGCACCTGCGCGGGCTTATCCGTACGCGCGTGCAGCAGCTGGTATCAGAGTGTATTGAGCTACGACTTTCCAGTACCCGTCAGGAAACCGGGCGCTTTAAAGCGCTGCGCGTGGCGGGGCAAACCTGGGGTCTGTTCTTTGAACGTCTGAATGTGTCAGTGCAGAAACTGGAAAACGCCATCGAGTTTTATGGCGCGATTTCTCACAACAAGCTGCATGGCCTGTCGGTCCAGGTAGAAACTAACCATGTGAAACTGCCGCCGGTCGTGGACGGGTTCGCCAGTGAAGGGATCATTCAGTTCTTCTTCGAAGACAGCAGCGAAGACAACGGCTTTAATATCTACATTCTGGATGAGAGCAACCGCGCAGAGGTCTATCACCACTGTGAAGGCAGTAAAGAAGAATTGGTGCGTGACGTCAGCCGTTTCTACTCGTCCTCGCACGACCGCTTTACCTACGGCTCAAGCTTTATTAACTTCAATCTGCCGCAGTTCTACCAGATTGTGAAAGTCGACAATCGCACCCAGGTGATCCCGTTCCGCACTCAGGCCATAGCGGCCGTCGCACCCGCCAATCAGGATGCAGCGGCGCCTCTGCTACAACAGTATTTTTCCTAGCGGAAATTAACAGTCTCGCCCGCTTGCTGCGTGGCGGCCTGTTCCAGCAAATCCCAGAAGATTTCGCCGCTGCGATCGCAAACCCACTCGTTGTCTTTCAGACTAAAGTGATAGCCGCCCTGTTTGGTGGCCAGCCACACCTGGTGTAGCGGCTCCTGGCGGTTAACGATGATTTTGCTGCCATTCTCAAAGCTCAGCGTCAACACGCCGCCGTTAATCTCACAATCGATATCGCTGTCGCCATCCCAGTCATCGAGGCTCTCTTCGATGGTCATCCACAATTGGTCTGCAAGGCGATGAAATTCACTGTCGTTCATTGTTCTTTTCCATTATCAGATGATGGCGGCAGTATAACGCGAAACAATTCCGGTTGCAGTCAGGTGCTAAACGCTTGCTTTTACGTCTTCTCCTGCGATGATAGAAAGCAGTAAGCATCAACCACAGGCACTATAAGAATGAAGAACCTCTTTCGACCACTGGTCCTTTTGGCTGCGTTATTGACCCTGGCGGGTTGTGGCCTGAAGGGCCCGCTCTATTTTCCGCCAGCAGATAAATCGGCGGCACCACCGACTAAACCAGTAGATCCGGGTACTCAGACGACTGAGCCTACCCGTAACGATCGCGGTGATAATGGTGGCCCGAGCCAGGTTAACTACTAATAAGAAGTCGTTATTTCTGCGTGGATGGAGTAAATGATGCAGTTCTCTAAAATGCACGGCCTGGGCAACGATTTCATGGTCGTCGATGCGGTAACGCAGAATGTGTTCTTTTCTCCGGAGCTGATCCGCCGCCTGGCCGATCGGCATCATGGTGTTGGCTTTGATCAGTTGCTGGTGGTTGAGCCACCGTACGATCCCGATCTCGACTTCCACTACCGTATCTTTAACGCCGACGGCAGTGAAGTGTCTCAGTGCGGCAACGGCGCGCGCTGCTTTGCGCGTTTTGTACGCCTTAAAGGCCTGACCAATAAACGTGACATCCGCGTCAGCACCGCCAATGGCCGGATGGTATTAACCGTAACGGATGACGATCTGGTGCGGGTGAATATGGGCGAGCCCAACTTCGAGCCTTCGCAGGTGCCGTTCCGCGCCAACAAAGCGGAAAAGACCTATATTATGCGTGCGTCTGAACAGACAGTATTGTGCGGCGTAGTCTCAATGGGCAATCCGCACTGCGTCATTCAGGTCGATGATGTCGACACCGCTGCGGTGGAAACGTTAGGCCCAATTATGGAAAGCCATGAGCGTTTTCCTGAGCGTGCCAATATCGGTTTTATGCAGGTGGTGAAGAACGATCACATTCGCTTGCGTGTATTTGAGCGCGGCGCAGGTGAAACGCAGGCCTGCGGGAGCGGAGCTTGTGCGGCAGTTGCCGTTGGCATTCAGCAAGGTTTGCTGGCCGAAGAGGTACGCGTGGTATTACCAGGCGGGCGGCTGGATATCGCCTGGAAAGGACCGGGTCAACCGTTGTTTATGACTGGCCCGGCGGTACATGTCTACGACGGATTTATTCATTTATGAAACCAATCGGGGAAGAACAGCAGGCTGAACTCAACACGCTCGACGATCGGGCGGTAGTCGACTATCTGCTGCAACATCCTGAGTTTTTCATTCGCAACGCCCCGGCGGTGGAAGGGATGCGCGTGCCGCATCCGGTTCGCGGCACGGTGTCGCTGGTCGAATGGCACATGGCGCGCGCCAGAAATCACATCAACGCGCTGGAAGAGAACATGACGCTGCTGGTGGAGCAGGCATCAGCGAACGAAAGCCTGTTTTATCGTCTGCTGCATCTGCAAACGCGTTTAGCCGCGGCTGAAAGCCTCGACGATATGCTCAATCGCTTCCACCGTTGGGCGCGCGATTTGGGTCTGGCGGGTGCCACGGTGCGTCTGTTTGCCGACCGCTGGCGCATTGGCGCGCCGTCTAAGTTCACCCAGCTTGCACTTTCCCGTCAGTCTTTTGAATCCATCCGCATTCAGCGTCTCGGCCATGAGCGCCACTATCTTGGCTCGCTGAATGGCCCGGAACTGCTGGTGATGATGCCGGATGCCAAAGCAATTGGCTCGGTAGCGATGTCGATGCTCGGCAGTGACGGTGACCTCGGCGTAGTGCTGTTCAGCAGCCGCGACGCGCACCATTATCAGTCTGGTCAAGGAACGCACCTCTTGCAGGAAATTTCCCTGCTGCTGCCTGGCCTGCTGGAGCGTTGGGTCGAGCGCGTATGACGCCGACTCCGCTCTTTGAACCAACCGAACGCTTCTTGCGTTATCTCGGCGTTGAACGCCAACTCAGTCCGATAACTCTGCTTAACTATCGGCGTCAGCTTGATGCCATCATCGCTATCGCTGAAGAAAGCAGTGTGAAAAATTGGCAACAATGTGATGCCGCGACAGTCCGTAGTTTTGCGGTTCGCAGCCGTCGTAAAGGGCTTGGCCCGGCGAGTCTGGCGCTGCGGCTGTCGGCCCTGCGTAGCTTTTTCGACTGGCTGGTGAGCCAGGGTGAGCTGCAGGCCAATCCGGCGAAAGCCGTCTCCGCGCCGAAAGCCCCGCGCCATCTGCCAAAAAATATTGATGTGGATGACGTCAATCGTCTGCTGGATATCGATCTCAATGATCCGCTGGCCGTGCGTGACCGGGCAATGCTCGAAATCATGTACGGCGCGGGCCTGCGTTTGTCAGAGCTGGTGGGTCTCAACATTAAGCATCTTGACCTGGAATCAGGCGAAGTGTGGGTGATGGGGAAAGGCAGCAAAGAGCGCCGCCTGCCGATTGGCCGCAGCGCCGCGCACTGGATTGAGCACTGGCTCGATTTACGCGGGCTGTTCGGTAGTGAGGAAGACGCGTTGTTTTTGTCGAAGCTCGGCAAACGCATCTCCGCGCGCAATGTGCAAAAGCGCTTTGCGGAGTGGGGTATCAAGCAAGGGCTGAACAGCCATGTCAATCCGCACAAGCTGCGCCACTCGTTCGCGACCCACATGCTGGAGTCGAGCGGGGATTTGCGCGGCGTGCAGGAACTGCTCGGTCACGCTAATCTTTCCACCACGCAAATCTATACCCATCTTGATTTTCAACATCTTGCCTCGGTGTACGACAAGGCACACCCACGCGCCAAACGGGGGAAATAATGCGTTTTTACCGTCCACTGGGCCAGATTTCGGCCCTGACCTTTGACCTCGATGACACCCTTTACGACAACCGTCTGGTTATCCGCCGCACGGAAAAAGAGTCGCTGGAATTTGTCCGCGGTTACCATCCGGCGTTACAGGCGCTGGAAAGCAGTGATTTCCATCAGCTTCGACAGGCGCTGCGCCAGGCCGAGCCCGAGATTTATCACGACGTGACCGAATGGCGTCGTCGTGCGGTTGAGCTGGCGATGCTGAATGCCGGTCTGTCGGAGAGAGACGCCACGATTGGCGCCAACGCCGCGATGGCGAATTTCGCCCACTGGCGCAGTGCGATCGACGTGCCGCAGGAAACCCACGACACCCTCGCGAAGCTGGCTGAAAAATGGCCTCTGGTGGCGATAACCAACGGCAATGCACAGCCGGAACTGTTCGGCCTGAATGACTATTTTAAGTTTGTGCTGCGCGCAGGCCCCGACGGGCGTTCCAAGCCGTTCAGTGATATGTACCATCTGGCGGCAGAGCGTCTTGATGTTCCGCTTGAGCAAATCCTGCACGTGGGCGATGACCTGACGACCGACGTCGCGGGGGCGATCCGCTGTGGTGTACAGGCCTGCTGGATAAACCTGCTCGATGGTGACCTGATGCAAATCGCCGACAGCCGCCTGTTACCTCACATCGAAATTTCGCGGTTGGCATCCCTCACTACGCTGATATAATCGTCAGAAGTTCTGTATAAAATTCCAGGGTTTTGGCGGATGCGCGTTGCTAATCCGCCCTACGAACGTGTAGGCCCGGTAAGCGAAGCGCCACCGGGCGTTTCGACGTTTTCTCAATTTCTACCCGGCGGTGCCAATGGACGTTTCTTACCTGCTCGACAGCCTCAATGACAAACAGCGTGAAGCCGTGGCGGCATCGCGCACCAACATGCTGGTGCTGGCTGGGGCAGGAAGTGGCAAAACACGGGTGCTGGTGCACCGTATCGCGTGGCTTATCAGCGTTGAACACAGTTCACCGTATTCGATTATGGCGGTGACCTTTACCAATAAAGCGGCGGCGGAAATGCGCCACCGTATTGGTCAACTGATGGGCACCTCTCAGGGTGGCATGTGGGTCGGTACGTTCCACGGTCTGGCGCACCGCTTGCTGCGCGCGCACCATCTGGACGCCAGTCTGCCGCAGGATTTCCAAATCCTCGACAGCGAAGATCAGCTACGCCTGCTAAAACGTCTGATCAAGGCCATGAACCTCGACGAGAAGCAGTGGCCGCCGCGTCAGGCGATGTGGTACATCAACGGTCAGAAAGATGAAGGGCTGCGCCCGCATCATATTCAAAGCTACGGCAATCCGGTGGAGCAAACCTGGCAGAAGGTCTATCAGGCCTATCAGGAAGCGTGTGACCGCGCGGGCCTGGTTGATTTCGCCGAGCTGCTGCTGCGCGCCCATGAGCTATGGCTCAACAAGCCACATATTTTGCAGCACTACCGCGAGCGCTTCACCAATATCCTGGTGGACGAATTCCAGGATACCAACAACATTCAGTACGCGTGGATCCGCATGCTGGCGGGCGACACGGGCAAAGTGATGATCGTTGGCGATGATGACCAGTCGATCTACGGCTGGCGCGGCGCGCAGGTCGAAAACATCCAGCGTTTCCTGAAAGATTTCCCCGGCGCTGAAACCATCCGTCTGGAGCAGAACTACCGCTCGACCAATAATATTCTTAGCGCGGCGAACGCCCTGATTGAGAACAACGACGGCCGTCTGGGCAAAAAGCTGTGGACCGATGGCGTCGACGGCGAACCGATTTCACTGTACTGCGCGTTCAACGAGCTGGATGAAGCCCGCTTCGTGGTGAGCCGAATCAAAGCCTGGCAGGACAACGGTGGCCAGCTTGAGCAGTGCGCTATTCTTTATCGCAGTAACGCCCAGTCGCGTGTGCTGGAAGAAGCATTGTTGCAGGTGAGTATGCCGTACCGTATTTATGGCGGGATGCGCTTCTTCGAACGTCTGGAAATCAAAGATGCGCTGGCCTATCTGCGCCTGATTGCCAACCGCAATGACGATGCGGCGTTTGAGCGCGTGGTGAATACCCCGACGCGCGGCATTGGCGATCGCACGCTCGACGTGGTGCGTCAGGCTTCCCGCGACCGGCAACTGACGCTGTGGCAGGCGTGTCGTGAATTGCTGAAAGACAAAGCTCTTGCCGGACGTGCGGCCAGCGCGTTACAGCGCTTTATGGAGCTTATCGACGCACTGGCGCAGGAAACCGCCGATATGCCACTGCATGTGCAGACTGACCGGGTGATTAAAGATTCCGGCCTGTTCATGATGTATGAGCAGGAGAAAGGCGAGAAAGGCCAGACGCGTATCGAGAACTTAGAGGAGCTGGTGACGGCAACGCGCCAATTCAGCTACAACGACGAAGAAGAAGATTTGATGCCGTTACAGGCGTTCCTGTCCCATGCGGCGCTGGAAGCGGGCGAAGGGCAGGCCGATACCTGGCAGGACGCGGTGCAGCTGATGACGCTGCATTCGGCGAAAGGTCTGGAGTTCCCGCAGGTGTTTATCGTCGGGATGGAAGAAGGCATGTTCCCGAGCCAGATGTCGCTGGATGAAGGCGGGCGTCTGGAAGAAGAACGCCGCCTGGCGTACGTCGGCGTAACGCGTGCGATGCAAAAGCTGACGCTGACCTACGCTGAAACCCGTCGTTTATACGGCAAAGAGGTGTATCACCGTCCGTCGCGCTTTGTCGGTGAGCTGCCGGAAGCGTGCGTGGAAGAAGTACGTCTGCGAGCGACCGTCAGCCGCCCGGTTAACCATCAGCGGATGGGCACGCCGATGGCTGAAAATGACACCGGCTACAAGCTGGGCCAGCGCGTGCGCCACCCGAAATTTGGTGAAGGCACCATCGTTAACCTGGAAGGCAGTGGCGAACACAGCCGTTTGCAGGTGGCGTTTCAGGGTCAGGGCATCAAATGGCTGGTGGCGGCTTACGCGCGCCTCGAAAATGCGTAACATTAAGAAATACATCATATTTTCTTAACGTTCTGCTAGTCTTATACGCCAGAGGGGTGGAAAAACCCTCTGGCGCTTCGCTGCGTGTTGACGCTTCATTTAGGCTGGCGTAACATGCGCGCACGAATACGCTAAGAGGACTGATACCTTGGACACACCCAGTAGATGCTGGCTCAACTTCCTGCAACCCAGGAACAACTCCTAAGGCTATCACCCGACGCTGATGGCCTTAGAGGTTGTCGGCGACATGCAATATTCCCGTCGCAATGAGTCAGGCTTAATGGTCTGAAACCCCCGATGTTTCTGTGTGCCCACCGTACTGTCCGATAATTTTTTGCATTGGGAGTCCCGGTCATGCTGAGCGCATTTCAACTGGAAAACAACCGCTTAACGCGCCTTGAGTCTGACGACATCAAGCACCTTGCCACGTCGGTTTGGGTCGATTTGGTCGAGCCAGATGACGAAGAGCGTAATCGCGTACAGACGGAGCTGGGTCAGAATCTGGCCACGCGGCCTGAACTGGAAGACATCGAGGCCTCGGCCCGTTTCTTCGAAGACGAAGACGGGCTGCACATCCACTCCTTCTTCTTTTATGAAGATGCCGACGATCACGCCGGTAACTCCACTGTGGCGTTTACCATCCGCGAAGGACGTCTGTTCACGCTGCGCGAACGCGAACTGCCTGCGTTTCGTCTGTATCGAATGCGTGCCCGCAACCAGGAAATGGTCGATGGCAATGCGTTTGAGCTGCTGCTTGACCTGTTCGAAACCAAAATCGAACAGCTCGCAGATGAAATTGAAAACATCTACAGCGACCTGGAAAAGCTGAGCCGCGTCATCATGGAAGGCCATCAGGGCGACGAATACGATGAAGCGCTCTCCACGCTGGCGGAGCTGGAAGATATCGGTTGGAAAGTGCGTTTGTGTCTGATGGATACCCAGCGCGCATTGAACTTCCTCGTCCGTAAAGCGCGCTTACCGGCGGTGCAGCTGGAGCAGGCGCGTGAGATCCTGCGAGATATCGAATCCCTGCTGCCGCACAATGAATCGCTGTTCCAGAAGGTAAACTTCCTGATGCAGGCGGCGATGGGCTTTATCAACATCGAGCAGAACCGCATCATCAAGATCTTCTCGGTGGTCTCCGTGGTGTTCCTGCCGCCGACGCTGGTGGCCTCAAGTTACGGGATGAACTTCGAGTTTATGCCAGAGTTGCACTGGAGTTTCGGCTATCCGGGGGCGATTGTGTTTATGATCCTCGCGGGCCTCGCGCCGTATCTCTACTTCAAACGCAAGAACTGGCTTTAAGTATCACGTCATAATCGCGGCGGCTTGCGGGACTGAAGCCGCCGATCAGCAACGGCGCGGTAATCTCTGCTTCACCGGCAATCTCACGTAATACCTCGCGCAACGCATTCAGCGTTTGGGCCGATGTATGGCGCGAGGTAATCAGCGGGAGTCCTGGCGTTAACGGCGTTTCGCCCACCACCGTCAGCTCCTTCAACGCCTGTGGCTGATAGCGTGCAAACAATGCCAGGCTCACGCCGTCGATGGCGGCAATGTCTGCGGTTCCGTTTTGCAGCGCACTCAGCGACTGGCGATGGCTCCCGGTCCAGACGATCGAGCGGAAAAAGGTGTCGTCGTGGCCCACGCTATTGCGTAGAGCGTGATGTCCCGACTGCGAATCCGGCGAATTGCAGGCGACAACCTGACCGCGAAAATCATCCAGCCTTTTGCCCGCTTCAGTCTGACGAGCGACCAGCCGACTGCGATAGTTGATCCCCTCGCAGCCCGATGCGGTGTAATGAAAGCACCCGACCACCTGCACCTCATTCAGGGCGGTCATCAGCGGATAGCCGCAGGTTTGACTCAGCAGCAGGTTGTCGTCCTGCCAGTGGGAAAGTAAATCTGCCGGTCGCTGGAAGCGGGCGTTGGGAAAGTGCCGTAGCACGGCGGCCGCGAGTGTATCTGTGGCAGCAGGGTTCACGTCATACATCGGAAATGCGATGTTACCGGTCATGCTGAATCTCCTCTGGGCCACCGGGATGCACGGTCACATCCACCGGGCGAAAACGGTAGTTTCTCCACCATTCCCGGTAGCCTTTTACGACAAATCCTTGATTACGCTGCGCGTAGTGCGTTTTGTCGCGCAACCACACTTTACGCAAGCCGTACCACGGCACCCCGGGCAAATCATGATGAACCGAATGATAGTTCAGATTGAGAAACAGCAAACGCCACGGCAGTGAGGTTTCAGTGATGGCGGAGCGGGCCAGCGGATCGTCGGCGGCCCGATGTTCGAGGAACGAGCGTATTTTGGTGATCGCCAGCGCCGGATAACTCACCGCCAGCAGATACCACAACACCGAAAATCCCTGATGCTGCAGCCAGCTGAACACCAGCCCCAGCAGCGTGAAATGCACCAGCCACATGGCTACCGCCCGGCGCTCTCCCAAGCGAAACGATTTCATCATGCCCTCAAGCACGCCAGCAATATCCAGCAGCGGTGCCAGCAGGAGTCGGCCAATAAACGTATTACGCAGATGGATCACGCGCTGTTGCCAGCCGCTAAAACGTTGCCAGCGCTCTGCGGAAAAATAGTAGGTCTCAGGATCTTCGCCCGGCACTGTCAGCAGCTGATTACGGTGGTGCGCCAGGTGCGAATCACGATACAGCCCGTACGGATACCACACCGCCAGCGGCAGCAGGCCGAACAGTTGGTTGACGGGCGGCCAGCGCGTCGGATGCCCATGAATAAGCTCATGTTGAAACGACATATACCAGGTGGTGAACAGAATCAGCAGCACCGTTGACGCGAAAAGGCCCAGCTCAGCGCGGAACGCCAGCGTGGCAAACCAGCCGCCGTAAATCGTGAACATCAACAGCCAGGTCGGCAGTTCGCTGCGCCACAGCCAGCTTCTGGCGAGCAGGCGTACCGCGCTGCGCTGTTCATCATGCAGCCAGGCAGAACGTCGGGCGGGGTCGGGAGTTAGCATCCGGCTTCCACATCTCTAAGAGGTTATCCACAGAAGATGTGAGAAGCCGGTTGAAATAACAAAGAATTTAACTGGATGAGCTTTGCCGCTTTCTGGCAAAGCTCATGGGATCAGCTTTTTGGCGTACGGCGCAGGGTATAAAGTGCATCGATAACGAACACCGCCAGCGCGACCCAAATAAACGCGAAAGTGACCATTTTATCCGCGCCCGGGGTTTCACCGTAAAACATCACTGCCAGAATGAACATGAGCGTCGGGCCGATGTACTGGAAGAAGCCTAGCGTCGATAGCCGCAGTTTGGTGGCGGCACCGGTGAAGCACAGCAGTGGAATAGTGGTAACCACGCCTGCCGCCATCAGCAGCAGGTTCAGCGACCACGGGTTTTGCCCCATATGGCTGGTGGCGCTGTCGGCGATACCGAACAGATAAATGGCCGCCACGGGCAGTAACCACAGGGTTTCCACCAGCATCCCTGTTTGGGCATCGACGGCAATTTTCTTACGCACCAGGCCGTAAAACGCAAAGCTGAACGCCAGCCCCAGCGCGATAATCGGCAGCGAACCAAAGGTCCAGAGTTGCACCAGCACGCCGCAGGCCGCGAGGAAAACCGCTACCCATTGCATCCGACGGAAACGTTCCCCGAGGAAAATCATCCCCAGCACGATATTCACCAGCGGGTTAATGAAATAACCGAGGCTGGCTTCCAGCATGTGCTGATTATTCACCGCCCAGATAAACAGCAGCCAGTTGCCGCCAATCAAAACCGCAGAAAGCGCCAGCAGAAAGATTTTCTTCGGCGTCTGGCACAGGCGCTTGATGCCGCTCCACTGACGGCTGATGCTGATCAGCGCCACCATAAAGAAGAATGACCAGATAATACGGTGGGTGAGAATTTCATCGGCGGGTACGTAATGAATGACTTTGAAGTACGCCGGTGCTACGCCCCAAATAAAATAAGCGGCGAGGGCGAGTAAAACCCCTTGCCGCGTTTGTTTAGCATCCATGGGAAAATCCGTTACATAAAAGTAAGGGGATGTTACCCGATTTTAACGGTTAACCCACCATATAAGTGGCGGTCGCGCTGGCGATATAAACCTGCTCTTCGTTGTGCAATTCGACGCGCGCGACCGCCACTTTATTACCCGCGCGCAGCAGGCTGCTGGTGGCGGTAAAACGGTTGCCCCGGCCTGGGCGTAGGTAATCCACGCGTAAATCGATGGTGCCCATTCGTGACAGGCGCTGGCGCAGTTCGTCTTCGTTGATGGTGTCGTGTCGGGTGAGCGTACTGCCCACGCAGACCAGGCCTGCGGCGACGTCCAGCGCCGAGGCAATCACCCCGCCGTGAAGAATACTTTGCGCCCAGTTGCCGACCATCATCGGCTGATTGTTAAAGCTGAGCTGAGCGAAGGATTTCTCGTAGCGTTCCAGCTCCAGACCCAGCGCGCGGTTAAACGGCATGTGATACACAAAGATATCGCCTACCAGCTTTAACGCGGCTTCGGCGGTGAGTTCTGCGGACATAGCAACCTTTCCATTGGTTAATGAAATGTTGATTTTATGCCTATGATTTGTTGATTTCTACTTTCGGAAACGATAACCGCGCAAGATGGCGATAAATCGGTAGAATGACAGCCGACTGATTATCCAATAATAAATTTTGTTCAGGAGAACTCCCAATGCGAACCAGGCTGGGTTGGTTGCTGGCAGTTACAGGGCTGCCGCTGTCCGTTTATGCACAGGAAGCGACGATTAAGGATGTTCATGATGCGCCCGCCGTGCGTGGCAGTATCATCGCCAACATGCTCCAGGAGCACGACAATCCTTTTACGCTGTACCCATACGACACCAACTATGTGATTTACACCGATACCAGCGACTTGAATAAAGAGGCCATCAAAAGCTACAACTGGGCCGACAATGCGCGCAAGGATGAGGTGAAATTCCAGCTGAGTTTAGCATTCCCGCTGTGGCGAGGGATCCTGGGCGATAACTCCGTTCTCGGGGCGTCATATACCCAGAAATCCTGGTGGCAGCTCTCCAATACTTCCGAATCCGCCCCGTTCCGTGAAACCAACTATGAACCGCAGCTGTTCCTCGGTTTTGCGACCGACTACCAGTTTGCAGGCTGGACGCTGCGCGACGTTGAGTTTGGCTATAACCACGACTCCAACGGGCGCTCCGATCCAACCTCCCGCAGCTGGAACCGCCTCTACACCCGTCTGATGGCGCAAAATGGCAACTGGATGGTGGAAGTGAAGCCGTGGTATGTGATTGGCAGCACCGACGACAATCCGGATATCACCAAGTACATGGGCTACTATCAGCTCAAAGTGGGCTATCACTTGGGTGATGCCGTGCTGAGCGTGAAAGGCC
Source organism: Scandinavium hiltneri (assembly GCF_024764835.1). GTDB lineage: Bacteria > Pseudomonadota > Gammaproteobacteria > Enterobacterales > Enterobacteriaceae > Scandinavium > Scandinavium hiltneri. Next base: position 56,126 of record NZ_JALIGE010000065.1, read on the forward strand.
AGTACAATTGGAATACCGGCTACGGCGGCGCGGAGCTCGGTCTGAGCTATCCGATGACCAAACACGTGCGCATTTATACGCAGGTTTACAGCGGTTACGGCGAGTCGCTGATTGATTACAACTTCAATCAGACACGTGTCGGCGTAGGCGTAATGCTCAACGATCTGTTTTAAACGTTGCACTCTTGCTCTCAGGCGCTGAAAATAGCGCCTGTTTTTATTTCAGAATTGGGGTGAGTGTGGCGCAGGCGGAAGTGATAAATCAGGTATCGCTGGCAAGACAGGTTTTGCAGGAAACCTTTGGCTACCAGCAATTCCGCCCGGGTCAGGAAACCATCATCGAGACGGCGCTCGAAGGGCGTGACTGTCTGGTGGTGATGCCGACCGGCGGCGGGAAATCCCTGTGCTATCAGGTTCCCGCGCTGGTTCTCGACGGCCTGACGGTCGTTGTCTCACCGCTGATTTCATTAATGAAAGACCAGGTCGATCAGCTGCTCGCCAACGGCGTGGCGGCGGCCTGTCTGAACTCGACGCAGACTCGCGAACAGCAGCAGGACGTCATGGTGGGCTGTCGTACCGGCAAAATCCGCCTGCTGTATATCGCCCCTGAACGTCTGATGCTCGACAACTTCCTCGATAACCTCAGTCACTGGAATCCGGTGATGCTGGCGGTGGATGAAGCGCACTGTATTTCTCAGTGGGGCCACGACTTCCGTCCTGAATATGCCGCGCTGGGCCAGCTGCGTCAGCGTTATCCGACGCTGCCGTTTATGGCGTTAACCGCCACAGCCGATGACACCACCCGCAGCGATATCGTGCGTCTGCTGGGTCTGAACGATCCGTACATTCAGATAAGCAGCTTTGACCGACCGAACATCCGCTACATGCTGATGGAGAAGTTCAAGCCGCTCGATCAGCTGATGCGTTACGTGCAGGATCAGCGTGGAAAATCCGGCATTATTTACTGCAACAGCCGCTCGAAGGTGGAAGACACCGCCGCACGTCTGCAAAGCCGTGGTATCAGTGCGGGTGCGTATCATGCCGGGCTGGAAAACACCGTGCGAGCCGATGTGCAGGAGCGTTTCCAGCGCGACGATTTGCAAATCGTCGTGGCGACCGTTGCCTTTGGTATGGGCATCAACAAGCCCAACGTACGCTTTGTGGTGCACTTCGACATCCCGCGTAATATCGAATCCTACTATCAGGAAACCGGCCGCGCCGGTCGTGACGGGCTGCCTGCCGAAGCGATGCTGTTTTACGATCCGGCCGACATGGCCTGGCTGCGCCGTTGCCTCGAAGAAAAGCCCCCCGGACAGCTGCTGGATATTGAACGCCACAAGCTCAACGCAATGGGCGCGTTTGCCGAAGCGCAAACCTGCCGTCGTCTGGTGCTGCTGAACTATTTCGGCGAAGGCCGTCAGGAGTCGTGCGGTAACTGCGACGTGTGCCTTGATCCCCCGAAACAATACGATGGCTTACAGGATGCACAGATTGCGCTCTCAACTATTGGTCGGGTGAATCAGCGCTTTGGTATGGGCTATGTGGTTGAAGTGATTCGCGGCGCGAATAACCAGCGTATCCGCGAAATGGGCCACGATAAGCTCAAGGTGTATGGCATGGGCCGCGATAAAACCCATGAACACTGGGTGAGTGTTATCCGTCAGCTTATCCATCTCGGGCTGGTGATGCAGAATATCGCGATGCATTCTGCGTTGCAGATGACCGATTCCGCGCGTCCGGTACTGCGTGCCGAAGTGCCGCTGCAGTTAGCCGTGCCGCGCGTGCTGGCGCTCAAACCGCGCGTTGCGCAGAAATCCTACGGCGGGAACTATGACCGTAAGCTGTTCGCCAAACTGCGCAAGCTGCGCAAAGTCATCGCCGACGAAGAAAATATCCCACCTTACGTGGTGTTTAACGACGCCACGCTGATTGAAATGGCCGAGCAAATGCCGACGTCGCCGGGCGAAATGCTTAGTGTGAACGGCGTGGGCGTACGCAAGCTGGAGCGTTTCGGACAAGAGTTTTTAGCGCTGATCCGTGCCCATGCTGATGGGGATGATGAGGAGTAGTCAGCCGGGCAAAAAAGTGCCAGGATAATCACTCACTGAATCATTCCCCGCGAGTTTCCTATGTTGATGTTATTTCTCACTGTGGCGATGGTGCATTTAATTGCACTGATGAGCCCTGGCCCAGACTTTTTCTTCGTGTCGCAAACGGCCGTCAGTCGCTCCCGTAAAGAAGCGATGATGGGCGTGCTCGGCATTACTGCTGGCGTCATGGTCTGGGCGGGTGTTGCCCTGTTGGGTTTGCATCTGCTGCTCGAAAAAATGGCGTGGCTGCACAACATCGTCATGGTCGGCGGCGGTCTGTATCTGTGCTGGATGGGCTATCAAATGCTGCGCGGTGCGCTGAAGAAACGCGAAGCAACCCCCGAAACCCCGGACGTGGAACTGGCGCAGGGCGGTAAAAGTTTCCTGAAAGGGCTGCTGACCAATCTGGCGAACCCAAAAGCCATTATCTATTTCGGCTCGGTATTCTCACTGTTCGTCGGGGATAACATCGGTGGTGCGGAACGCTGGGGCATTTTCCTGCTGATTATTGTTGAAACTTTCGCGTGGTTTACGGTGGTGGCGAGCCTGTTCGCGTTGCCGACCATGCGCCGCGGCTATCAGCGCATGGCCAAATGGATTGACGGTGTGGCCGGAACCCTGTTCGCGGGCTTCGGCATTCACCTGATCATCTCTCGCTGATTTTCTGTCTCTGTCTATACCCAAGCTCATTCATGTTGCAGGAAGGCGGCAAACGAGAAAATCCCGATGAGCTTACTCAAGTAAGTGATTCGGGTGAACGAGAGCAGCCAACACACCTGCAACTTGAAGGACGACGGGTATACATTCATAGGGGTGAGTGAGAGTTACTCGCACCCCTGCAACTCGAATTATTTTAGGCATATATTAATATATTAATATATTAATATATGGAATGTGCTTATTTAACAATGCATTCTTAATCTGTTTCCCCGCTGCTTATTTTTTCTGAATGACTAATTAATTCTGCATGCCTTTAATTTTCGAACACCTACAGGTAAAATCCCATCCCTCGGGAGAAATGGATATTTCTTCATGTTGAGACACTGTGAATGACCACGCATCTATATATTAAGGACTCGAAATGAAAAAACTGCTTCTTGTGGCGCTGATTGCCGCGGCTACCTCTTCAGCAATGGCTGCCCCAACCACCACGCTGCAAGTAAAAGGGGCGCTGATCATGTCTGCCTGTGTTCCAAACCTCAGCAATGGCGGTGTTGTTGATTATGGCAATATTGGTATCGGTGGTATGTCGGCAACAGACACTAATCAGATTGGCTCAAAAGATATTACACTGACGATTACCTGTGACGCGCCGTCAAAAGTGGCCTTTACCATGATGGATGATCGTTCAGATAGCCTTCATGCGTTAGAGGTTGAAAGCGCTGATGGCGCATCATCAACATCTGCGAGCGCTGTAGGGTTCGAGTTTGGACTGGGTAAAACAGCGAATAATGTGAATATCGGTGCTTATAACGTTCGTGTATCAAATGCAATAACGGATGGAGCTAATGCCGCAGATATTAGCAAAACTACGAGTGGGACCTGGAAGAATGGAGTGGGATTCATGGACTCAACTGGAGGCGCTATCGCGACCGCAGCAGCGACAGGAACATTAACACCAGTCGCATTTACTACCGGCGTATTCCCGATGCAAATTTCGGCCGCTATTCAGGGCACCGACGTTTTAGCCATTAGCGATGATACCATCCTGGATGGTCAGGCAACCATCAGTCTGGTTTATCTGTAATTATATTTTTCTGAATGATAAGTATATACCCAAGTTCATTCAAGTTGCAGGTAGGCGGCAACGGAGCGAATCCCGATGAGCTTACTCTAGTAAGTGATTCGGGTGAGCGAGGGTAGCCAACACCGCTGCAGCTTGAATGGCGACGGGTATAGAAGCGGAATAACTACTCCTGTATTTATCATATTGAATATTTATTATTATCGCATGGATTGGCGGAAATGAATGATATCACTAGCGGATAACGCAAATATTAAATTGTCGCCAATCTGAAGCATCTGTATTTATTGCTTCAGTAACCCACTATGTTCCCCTTTCTGGGGAACAATGACAGGATTAACTGAATATGTTTTTACGCTCAACGTTAACGCGTACCTTTTTATTGATGTTCCCTTTGCTGGGGGCCGCTATGCATATCGCACCGGTCTTGGCGGCGGGCGTAGTCCCGGAAACGATGCTGCTGCTGATTGAAGAGGCCGATATGGGTGGGACGATTAATCTGGTCAATACCGACCCCGTCCCCAATTTGCTCTACACCACCATTACCGATTTGCCGGATGACAAAGGTACGCACTTGACAGTGACTCAACCTGTTGTGCGCGTAGAGCCAGGCCAGACTCAGCAGTTGCGTTTTATTTTGCGTACCGATGCACCACTCACCACCGAACATTTAAAACGCGTGGTGTTTGAAGGTATCCCGCCGAAAGATCCCTCCAAGAAAATGAAAGTCGGCTTCAACCTGCGTCAGGATATTCCGGTGCTCATTCATCCGAAGAGCCTGCCAGTGGTTAAAGATGCATGGACGTTACTTAACTGGTCTGCCTCCGGTAAAACCGTGACGGTGAAAAATCCCAGCCCGTATGTGGTACGTCTGACACCGGTTGTGCAAACCCTGCCTTCAGGGGCCACCGGTCATCTGGCAAAAACCTATATCCTGCCAGGCGAAACCATGACCGCCGCGTTGAATAAGGCGCCGGGTATGGACAGCCAGCTCAAATTTACCCCAGCCAGCCGTTATGGCATTGACGTGGCGAGTTTCACTGCACCGCTGAATAAATAGCGATTGTGTTGCTAAAGCTATCGGAATAGAAACCGTAATGTTGACGTTATCTGCTGTAGCCCGTGAGATCCGTCGCGTATTGAGGGTCTCTGTTCCCGTGATATTGCTGATGAGCCCTCTCGCGCAGGCCAGGGAGTATACTTTTGATACTGATATTTTGCAGCATAGGGGTCTGAATACCGGCTTAAGCAACCATTTTGCGCACGAAGCAAAATATCTGCCGGGCACCCATTCTGTTTCCCTGCAGGTGAATGGTAAAGGTAAAGGTGTTCTGGCTGTACGTTTTGGGGCACAGGGCGAACTCTGCGTTGATAATGACTTCCTTGCTGCTGCCGGGCTCCAGCAGATTACAGAACCCGCGCCGCAAGCCTGCCATGACTACCGTCAGGAATACCCTACAGCGACGATCACCCCGTTGCCGAATACCGAAAGCCTGCTGCTGGTGGTTCCACCGGAAGCCGTAAATAATGATCCGTATGCCGTGCCTGCTAACGTACTGCATGGTGGGACTGCTGCGGTGCTGAACTACAATCTGTTTGATGCCTCCAGCCGTTATGAAGGTGGCAGCTCGGATTATCGTCAGGCTTCTCTCGAAGGTGGGATAAATTTCGCGGACTGGCTGTTACGCAGTAATTATGTCGTGACTGACAATGACGGCAACATATCTGCTAACAGCTTATATACCTACGTTGCGCATACTTTTGTCGATCAAAAAATCGAGTTACAGGCCGGTCAGGTAAATGCCATTTCCGGCTTGTTCAGCGGTACGCCTATCACGGGCCTTCAACTTGCGCCAGCCAACGCCCTGATTGCCGGTAATTCCGGTGTTACTGTGAGAGGGATTGCCCGTGGTGCACAGGCGCGAGTAGAAGTCCGCCAGACCGGGCAGTTAGTCTATTCCACGTTGGTGCCCGCTGGGCCGTTTACCCTCGATAGTGTGCCGATTGTGCGGACGAATACCGATCTGGATATCACGGTGGTAGAAACCGACGGTTCATCTAACCACTTTGTGATCTCCGCATCCACACTCAGAGCAAAACGACTTTCACGCCCACAAGGGTTATCGATATCCTTTGGTCAGGTCAGAGAGGTGGACAGTGACTATGCGAAACCGTTAGTGGCGAATATCTCTGACGGCTGGAGTTTGAGCCCACAATTTAATCTGACCGCTTCCGGCGTAATGGCCGTTGACTACCAGGCGGCAGGTGCGCAACTGGACTATTTGCCATCAGATAGCTGGTCTCTCGGTGGCAGTGTGCTCACCAGTAATGCGTCTTTTGGTGACGCCAGAAGCGGCGTAAAAAGTGAACTTTCTACCAGCTATTCTCCGCTAACGTCGGTGTCACTTTCGCTTTCTGCTGCTAAATACAGTGATAATTACCGCGAACTTACCGATGCACTGAATAAAGACTATACGAGCTACCAGAGTAGCTATAACGCAACCATCAATTGGGAGCAGGCTTTACTGGGTACTTTTTCTCTCGGCTATAACCTGAATAAAGGCACCGAGGGAAATGATGATTCTCGTTATGTGAATGCCTCATGGGGGAAAACATTCAAATATGCTTCCGTGCAGATGAACTGGCAAAGTCAGGTTGGCAGCACCGATGAGGACGAACAAGATGAAGACCTGTTTTACGTTAACGTCAGTATTCCGTTTGGTGAGCAAAATATCAGTACCCACTATCGTCAACAAGGGGATGACAGTTCCGCAGGTGTGACAACCAGCGGCTCCCTGTCGCAGAACAGCGCTTATTCCCTGTCTGTTGACCGTGATCTTGAAGATAACAGCAATAGCTTCAATGGTAACCTCAACACCAACCTCCATTACACCCAGCTCGGCCTGGGGGCTGGAGGGGGATCTCATCACCAGAGCAATTACAACATGACGCTGAGCGGTGGGGTGGTCGCGCACGATCATGGTGTTACATTCTCACCTTACAACGTAAAAGACACCTTTGCGATTGCTCGTCTGAGTGAGCCGGTGAGCGGTATCGAAATGTCCACTCCGCAAGGAACTGTCTGGACCGATGCCTGGGGGCAAGCCGTAGTACCGGGTATGCCGCTGTACCGTAACGCACGTATTGAGATAAATGGCAGCACGTTACCGAAAAGTATGGATCTGGCGAACGGCACCAAAGTGGTCGCGGTGGGGCATGGATCGGTCAGTGAGCTGGGTTTTAAGGTCCTTAATTCGCGGCGCGTGATGATTCGGGTAAAAAACACGGATGGAAAATTGCTGCCAAAAGGCATTTCTATTGTGGACCAGAAGGGGCGGTATGTCGTCACATCGGTGGATGACGGGCAGATATTCCTGAATGACATCGATGGGATATCAGCGCTCTACGCAACGAATGATGACGGTCAGCGTCAGTGTCAAATCCACTGGAAATTAGCGGATAAACAAGACCCGGATGCCTTTTACGAACAAACAGGAGGCGTATGCCGATGAACATGTTATCTCGTTGTCGGCAAGTTGCCAGTGCCGTGACCCTTACCGGTATACTGGTTTTTGCAGGATCTTGCCAGGCAGAGAGTGATTGTCAAATAACGTTATCTAAGCCTGTGATAGATTTGAAAACCTTGCGCAAGGATGAGGTCATTAAATCTGCACAGGGCTGGAATCAGTTACAGGAGCAGGATATTAACGTGAGTGTGTTTTGTCCCACCTCACGAAATATGGCGGTCTTTTTCGGTGGCAGAGCGGGTGAGAAAGGGCGTTTTAAATTTGGTACTCAAAGTGGCCTGAGTGTGAACGTCAGTCACTTGACGCTGGATGGGCAGCGTTATGAGATTGCCCGCACCCAATATCCCGGCAACTTTTCATCCTTCGACAGCGTGGCAGAAACACAGCAGATCCACAGCCAGCAAGGTATTATTGCGGTGTCGGGGAATGCAGTGGCTCCGGGTCAGCAAATGAATTTCACCCTGACACTGACACCATTACTCAAAGATGTGGAGTTTATGGTAACGGATAAGACAACCCTCTCGACCGGAATTACGCTGGCAGTCATCGATAACTAACGCGCCTGCTGATCACACATGGCGCGTTGATGTCAACAAGATGGCGGCCAGCATCGCATCGCCAATCACCACCATAATATCCATCACTCAAAGGTCATGAGACACTCCCGAGTAAACCATTTTTATGCCACAATACCCTACTGTGAAGGTGTTGTATGTCACGCTATTCAAAATACGCGCTTCCGCGCTGAACAGGGGTGGATAGCCGATGTTTCGGCAGAAAATGGACTGGAAAACCAGAGAAAATGGGTTCGCCGCTTTCACGATGGGTCCGCTGAATAATTTCTGGCGCCAGCGTGAAGAAGCCGAATTTACAGGCGTGGATAACGTTCCGGTACGCTTCGTCCGCTTTCGCGCCAAAAAACACGACCGGGTGATTGTGGTGTGTCCGGGCCGAATCGAAAGCTACGTGAAGTATGCGGAACTGGCCTACGACTTGTTCTACAGCGGCTTCGATGTGCTGATTATCGATCACCGTGGGCAAGGGTTGTCCGGGCGAATGCTTGACGACAGCCATCGCGGCCACGTGGATAACTTCAGCGATTACGTCGACGACCTGGCCGCTTTCTGGGAACAGGAAGTCGCACCGGGGCCGTGGCGAAAACGTTATATCCTCGGGCACTCAATGGGCGGGGCCATTTCTACGCTGTTTTTACAGCGAAACCCAAAGCAGTGCGACGCGCTCGCGCTTTGTGCGCCAATGTTCGGTATCATCATGCGATTGCCTGACTGGATGGTGCGGCCAATTCTCGATTTCGCTGAGGGCCATCAGCGCATGAGAGAAAGCTACGCCATGGGAACCGGGCGCTGGCACGCGCTACCATTCAGCCTCAACATCCTGACCCATAGCCGGGAACGTTATCGGCGAAATCTGGGGTTCTATGCCGACAATCCGTATATTCGCGTTGGCGGACCGACTTACCATTGGGTACGGGAAGGGGTGATGGCCGGAGAGGAAATCCTGGCCGGTGTGGCGTTAGATGACACCCCGACGTTGCTGATTCAGGCTGAAGAAGAAAAAGTCGTGGATAACCGTATGCACGGCCGTTATTGCGAACTCCGCGCCGCGGCGGGCAAGCCTTGTGAAGGTGTGAGTCCGCTTGTCATTCCCGGTGCTTATCATGAGATCCTTTTCGAAAAGGACGATATACGCTCAGTCGCACTCGAGACCATCGTCGAGTTTTACGATCGACATAATTAATCCGGCGTTAGCGCCGCTCTTACCAGAGGTTTAATTCGTTTATGTACCAGGTTGTTGCGTCTGATTTAGATGGTACGCTGCTCAATCCCGACCATCGTCTGTCCCCCTACACCAAAGAAACGCTGACCCTGCTGACCGAAAAAGGGGTGAACTTCGTTTTTGCGACTGGTCGTCACCACATTGACGTTGGGCAGATCCGCGATGGCCTGGGTATCAAGGCATTCATGATCACCTCCAACGGTGCTCGCGTTCACGATACCGACGGCAATCTGGTGTTTGCCCATAACCTCGATAGCGATATCGCTTCTGATCTGTTTGGCGTGGTGAATAACAATCCGGATATCGTGACCAACGTGTATCGCAACGACGAATGGTTCATGAACCGCCATCGTCCGGAAGAGATGCGTTTCTTCAAGGAAGCGATTTTCAACTATTCGCTGTATGAACCGGGCCTGCTGGAAGCCGAAGGCGTCAGCAAAGTGTTCTTCACCTCTCTGGATCATGACATGCTGCTGCCATTAGAGCAGGCGATCAACGCTCGTTGGGGCGATCGCGTCAACGTGAGTTTCTCGACCCTGACCTGTCTGGAAGTGATGGCGGGCGGCGTCTCAAAAGGACATGCGCTGGAAGCGGTCGCGAAAATGATGGGCTACGGTCTGCCGGACTGCATCGCGTTTGGCGACGGCATGAACGATGCTGAAATGCTCTCCATGGCGGGGAAAGGCTGCATCATGGATAACGCGCATCAGCGTCTGAAAGATTTGCATCCGGAACTGGAAGTGATTGGTTCGAACGTGGATGACGCGGTACCGCATTATCTGCGCCGTCTGTATCTCAACCAGGCGTAACGCAACGCGATTCGCTCCAGTGTATAAAAGCCCTGCTTGTCAGGGCTTTACTGTATAACCAGCCCTGCGCGTATTTCACACCATGCGATTTCAGCCACGTGGCCTGTGCCTGCGTTTCAACCCCTTCCGCCAGCGGCTCCAGCGACAGTGACTGCGCCAGCGCGATAACCTGCGGTAGCAGGCTTTTCCCCGGCAAGGGATCGACCAGCGTTTTATCAATTTTGAGCATATCGAAGGTCATCGCCTGGAGATAATTCAGGTTCGCATAGCCACTGCCAAAATCGTCCAGATAAATGGCGTGTCCCGCCTGGCGATAGTGCTCGACCATCGGAGCGATGGCGTCCGGGTCAACCATACTGCTTTCCGTCATTTCCAGCGTGATTTGCTGCGGACGAACGCCGTAGCCACGACACAGCATCGACAAATGCGCCAGCAGATCGGTGGATTGCAGATCGTCGGGTTCGACGTTAATGGAAACATACTGACCCGGATTCTGACGCAGCCATGCGCCGAGATCGTTAAGCACTTGCTCAACCACCCACTCCGTCATCGTGCTCAGCAACTGTGTTTCACGGGCAAAAGGAATGAAGCTGTCCGGCGCCAGCAGTTTGCCGTTCGGCTGTGGCCAGCGCACCAGCGCTTCGGCTCCCACAACGCAGCCGCTGTCCAACAGAACGATAGGCTGATACCACATTTCCAGTTGTCGGGTGTGGATAGCCTGCTTCAGTCGCGCGCGTGAGGCGTTCAACTGGCGAAGAATCGAAGGAATAAAATTGCCGTCAGTCACAGGGTCCATCCTGAAAATGCTGCTGATGGGGGGAAGAGATTCAGTATTCCCCGAATTCCAACGCATAACTATCAGTAATGGACTAATTAGGGATGCGAAATAGCCGCTGTGGAATGTGAGTGTTTGTTATTTGTCCAGTTGTCAACCGAATACTCCGCTACAATGCCCGCAAACTATCCTGAGAGAGTCTCATCGTGGCGTTACTGATTATCACCACTGTTCTGTGGGCATTTTCCTTCAGCCTGATTGGCGAGTATCTGGCGGGCAGCGTCGACAGCTATTTTTCCGTGCTGATGCGCGTGGGCCTGGCAGCGCTGGTGTTCCTGCCATTCTTGCGGGCGCGCGCTCAATCGTTAAAAGTGCTGTTGATGTACATGCTGGTGGGCGCGATGCAGCTTGGGGTCATGTATCTGCTGTCGTTCCGGGCGTATCTCTACCTGACCGTGTCCGAATTTCTGCTGTTTACGGTGCTGACGCCGCTGTACATCACGCTGATTTACGACCTGATGAGCAAACGCAGGCTGCGCTGGGGTTATCTGCTGAGTGCCATGCTGGCGGTGATTGGCGCGGCGATCATTCGCTATGACCACGTCAGCACGCATTTCTGGACCGGGCTGTTACTGGTGCAGCTATCGAATATCAGCTTTGCTATCGGGATGGTGGGCTACAAGCGCTTAATGGAAATCCACCCGATGCCGCAGCACAATGCCTTCGCCTGGTTTTATCTTGGCGCATTCATTGTGGCGCTGGTGGCGTGGTTTATGCTCGGAAATCCGGACAAGCTGCCGACGACAACGCTGCAATGGGGCATTCTGGCGTGGCTCGGCGTGGTGGCTTCAGGGCTGGGCTACTTCATGTGGAACTACGGCGCCACGCAGGTGGACGCCGGTACGCTTGGGATCATGAATAACATGCATGTGCCTGCCGGATTGCTGGTGAACCTGGCTATCTGGCAACAGCAGCCGCACTGGCCGAGCTTTATTACAGGTGCGTTGGTGATTGTGGCTTCGCTGTGGGTCCATCGCCATTGGGTCGCTCCGCGCTCCGAACAAACGGTAAATGATCGCAAGCGTGATTCCGCGTTGAGCGAATAAACGCTTCGGTGACCGGCTGGCGCTGCTCGCCATCACGCACGGCAGCGTACAGTCGGCTCCACAGACCTTCGCCCAGGGTTTTGGTCACGACCAGACCCTGGCGTTCAAAGCTCTCCACCACCCAATGCGGCAGGGCAGCAATGCCCATCCTGGCTGCAACCATCTGAATCAATAACAATGTGTTATCCACGCTTTTCAGCGAGGGGCTCACGCCTGCTGGCTGTAAAAAATGACGCCAGATATCGAGTCGGCTGCGCTGCACCGGGTAAATCAACAGTGATTCGCTGGCGATATCTTCCGGCGTGATACGGGCTTTCGCGGCCAGCGGATGATCGGGGGCCAGTACCAGCCGCACTTCATAATCAAACATCGGCGAATAATGCAGACCGCTGCGCGGCAGAATGTCTGAGGTCAGCACGATATCCAGCCCGCCCTGCTGCAACGCAGGCTGCGGGTCGAAAGTTACCCCCGATTTGAAATCCATTTCCACCTGCGGCCAGCTCAAACGGAAGTTTTCCAGCGCGGGCGTCAGCCACTGAATACAGCTATGGCACTCGATGGCTATCCGCAGCGTGGTCTGCTGCGGTTCATTGCAGGCCTGCAGCGCACGGCTAATCTGCGGCAGGACCTGATTAGCAAGCTGCAGCAGAATTTCGCCCTGCGGGGTAAAGCGCAGCGGCTGACTCTTACGGACAAATAGCCGGAAGCCAAGGCGCTGTTCCAGATCGCTGAATTGGTGAGAAAGCGCGGATTGCGTCTGGTGCAGCATGGCTGCCGCTGCTGCGAGCGATCCGCTATTCCGCAACGCCTGTAGCGTTTTCAGGTGTTTAATCTCGATCATGAAAGTCCTTCACTTCGGCATGAATAAATTGCGCTTGAGGATCATACAGTACCTGCCAATTATAGATGTGTAAACATCCAGACGTCCAAATTCGTCGTCTTTCAGGCCATAGCGGTGTTGGCTGCCCTCGCTCACCCCAGTCACTTACTTGAGTAAGCTCCTGGGGATGAGCTCACTTGCCGCCTGGCTCTGACCTGAAATCCATAGAATTAATAAAAGAGGAACGGCCATGACAATCAAAAACCACACCCTGGGATTCCCGCGCGTCGGCCTTCGCCGTGAGCTGAAGAAAGCGCAAGAAAGTTACTGGGCGGGCAATTCCAGCCGCGATGAGCTGCTGGCGACCGGGCGTGAATTGCGCACCCGTCACTGGCAGCAGCAGAAAGAGGCTGGCGTGGATCTGCTGCCAGTGGGCGATTTCGCCTGGTACGACCATGTTCTGACCACCAGCCTGCTGCTGGGCAACGTGCCGGCTCGTCATCAGAACAAAGACGGCTCAGTGGATATCGACACGCTGTTTCGTATCGGTCGTGGTCGGGCGCCTACCGGCGAACCGGCAGCGGCGGCAGAAATGACCAAATGGTTTAACACTAACTATCACTACATGGTGCCGGAGTTCAGCAAAGGGCAGGAATTCAAACTGACCTGGACCCAGTTACTGGATGAAGTGGACGAAGCACTGGCGCTGGGCCACAACGTGAAACCGGTGCTGCTTGGCCCGGTGACATACCTGTGGCTGGGTAAAGTGAAGGGCGAGCAGTTCGACCGTCTGAGCCTGCTGAAAGATATCCTGCCGGTTTACCAGCAGGTGCTGGCAGAACTGGCAAAGCGCGGCGTCGAGTGGGTACAAATCGACGAACCGATTCTGGTGCTGGAGCTGCCGCGTCCGTGGCTCGATGCGTTCCAGCCCGCTTACGATGCGCTGCAGGGTAAAACCAAACTGTTGCTGACCACCTATTTTGAAGGCGTGACGCCGAACCTGAACACCATCACTGCGCTGCCGGTGCAGGGTCTGCATGTCGATCTGGTGCACGGTAAAGATGACGTCGCTGAACTGCACAACCGCCTGCCAGCCGAATGGCTGTTGTCTGCGGGTCTGGTGAATGGCCGTAACGTCTGGCGGGCCGATCTCACAGAGAAATACGCACACGTTAAAGACATCGTCGGCAAACGTGCGCTGTGGGTGGCCTCCTCTTGCTCACTGTTGCACAGCCCAATTGACCTGAGCGTGGAAACACGTCTCGATGCGGAAGTAAAAAGCTGGTTCGCCTTCGCGCTGCAAAAATGTGAAGAGCTGACCCTGCTGCGTGATGCGCTCAACAGCGGCGACACCGCAGCCATTGCTGACTGGAGCGCGCCGATTCAGGCTCGTCGCAACTCAAGCCGCGTACACAATGCCGCGGTAGAAAAACGCCTGGCAGCAATCACCGCCCAGGACAGCCAGCGTAATCGCCCGTATGCGGAACGTGCCGAGGCCCAGCGCGCACGCTTTAATCTGCCTGCATGGCCGACCACCACCATCGGTTCTTTCCCGCAGACCACTGAAATTCGCGGCCTGCGCCTCGACTTCAAAAAAGGCAATCTCGATGCGGGCAACTACCGTACCGGTATAGCCGAACACATCAAACAGGCCATCGTTGAGCAGGAACGTCTGGGACTGGACGTGCTGGTGCACGGCGAAGCCGAACGTAACGACATGGTCGAATACTTTGGCGAGCATCTGGATGGTTTCGTTTTCACCCAAAATGGCTGGGTACAGAGCTACGGTTCCCGCTGCGTGAAGCCGCCGGTAGTGATTGGCGATATCAGCCGTCCGGAAGCGATCACCGTTGAGTGGGCGAAATACGCGCAGTCTCTGACCGATAAACCGGTGAAAGGCATGCTGACGGGCCCGGTGACAATTCTGTGCTGGTCGTTCCCGCGTGAAGACGTGACCCGCGAAACCATCGCCAAACAGATTGCCCTGGCGCTGCGTGATGAAGTGGCGGATCTGGAAGCCGCGGGTATCGGTATCATCCAGATTGACGAACCGGCGCTGCGTGAAGGGCTGCCACTGCGTCAGAGCGACTGGGAAGCATACCTGGCGTGGGGCGTGGAAGCGTTCCGCATCAACGCCGCGGTGGCGAAAGATGAAACGCAGATCCATACCCACATGTGTTACTGCGAGTTTAACGACATCATGGATTCCATCGCCGCGCTGGATGCCGACGTTATCACCATCGAAACCTCGCGTTCAGATATGGAGCTGCTGGAATCGTTCGAAGAGTTCGAATATCCGAATGAAATCGGCCCGGGCGTGTATGACATTCACTCCCCGAACGTGCCAAGCGTTGAGTGGATTGAAGCGCTGCTGAAGAAAGCCGCTCAGCGCATTCCGGCCGAACGTCTGTGGGTTAACCCGGACTGCGGCCTGAAAACCCGCGGCTGGCCAGAAACCCGTGCCGCACTGGCGAACATGGTGAAAGCCGCGCAGAATTTGCGTCAGGCTTAAGTGCCGGGCTGCCTGGTGGCGCGATGCTTACCAGGCCTACAAAATCAATAGAGTGAGCAGGACTGTAGGTCTGGCAGGCGGAAACGCTGCCGGGCCTTTTTTTCTGAAACGTGCTCGCAAAACGGAAAGCAACTCGGATGCAACGCGTAAAACCGCTATCTTTATAACCATGATGTTCGTAAGGTTATGACGTTGCGGTCAATCCCGCAGCCGGGCGTAGGAACCCGTGTATCTGCATGATGATGCATATTTTATGTGTCAGGCCAACGCACATCACAGTAAACTCTCTGGTGACGCTGGCGGGGCAACCGAAAGGTTGGCCGGGTCCATGTATGCCGGTATTCCTACCCCCGTCAGCGTCACCACCTGTGAGTGTAGGAACTCCAGTGGTGGCTTCTCCAATACATACATGGAAGCTACCTTATGACTACTTTTTCAAGTCCAACTCTCTCTGAAGACGATCTGCAAGAAATCCAGGAAGTCCTCGATATTCCGCTGTCCGGCTCTGCTGATCTATTGACTGCCGCCGATCTCTGCGCCACGTTCGTTAGCGTAATGGTGGAATGTGAAGATGAATATTATCGGCAGGCACTGTGTGGGCGTTTAGCGCACGCACTCACGGTACTGCGCCAACGCTGTGTAGAAGATTTACCCGAGTGGATAGTCCGTCAACTGACGACGCAAACAGCGCCGCTATCCAGCGTACCGGAGTGCTGGGAGGATTCAGAATTTATGCTGGATTATGCGCAGGCATTAACCCTGGCGTTGAGCGGGAACACGCTTCTGGCGCGAAACGCTCAGGATCTGGTGGGTTTACTGCACGATCTGGTGTATTTGCTGGTGGATCAGTTGAAAGCGCCGTTGATCGTCAAACAATAATTCGTTGGCATTTGCCCGGCAGCGTTGCCGGGCAGTCTGAAAATCGTTATCCCTTCTTCCCGCCGTACTGCGCAAACCACGCCAGCATACGCTGCCAGCCATCTTTGGCGGACTCTTCGTGATAGCTCGAGCGATAGTCGGCGTTAAATGCGTGTCCGGCATCAGGGTAAACAATAATATCGGCTTTGGCGTTTGCCGCCCGTAATGCCTGACGCATGGTGTCCACGCTCTCTAACGAAATACCCGTATCCTGCCCGCCGTACAGACCCAGCACCGGCGAGGTTAAATCGATAGCGATATCGACCGGATGCTTCGGCGAATTTATCGATTTTTCGCCCACCAGTTTTCCGTACCACGCCACCGCTGCTTTCAACTGCGGATTATGCGCAGCGTACAGCCACGCGATACGTCCACCCCAGCAGAAACCGGTGACCAGCAGACGACTGGCGTCGCCGCCGTTACGTGAAGCCCAGCTGGCAACGTGATCGAGATCGGCCAGCACCTGGGCATCCGGCACTTTCGAGACCAGGCCACTGAACAGCGTGGGGATATCGGCATAATCATTCGGATCGCCCTGACGGAAATAGAGTTCCGGCGCGATCGCCAGATAGCCTTCTACGGCCAGACGTCGGCAAATATCGCGAATATGCTCATGCACGCCGAAAATTTCTTGCACCACAATCACGACCGGCAACGGGCCATCGGCATTTTTCGGGCGAGCGTGAAACGCAGGCATATTTTCACCCTGCGACGGAATAGAGGTTTCACCCGCGATGATGGCGTCTTCAGGTGTCAGAATTGAGGTTGATGCGTGCGGTTCTGCAGCCGGTGCAAAGCCGGGTTGTTTGTTGGTCATGGCATTCTCCGTCCCATCCATTAGCGCAAAGGTAAATATAGCCCGCAGGTTAACAATTCACAGTGCCAGAAAACGGCTATCTTATGTGCAGTGGTTATCGTTATCACTTGTTAATGTGATGTAAATCACTTTTTATAAGAAATTCAATGCAAACTTTTTCATTCATAGTGACTGATGTCACTAAAATGTGTCCAAAGCTTCGGTAAAGTGCGTTTTTGCTTCTGCTGACAACTCGACCCAGAGAGGAGTTTTTTATGTCTACGTCTGATGTTTTTCATCTCGGCCTCACCAAGAACGATTTACAAGGGGCAACGCTCGCTATCGTCCCGGGCGATCCGGAGCGTGTGGAAAAGATCGCCGCGCTGATGGACAAGCCGGTTAAGCTGGCATCACATCGTGAATTCACCTCCTGGCGTGCAGAGCTGGATGGCAAAGCGGTCATCGTGTGTTCCACCGGTATCGGTGGCCCATCCACCTCTATCGCGGTTGAAGAACTGGCCCAACTGGGCATTCGTACTTTCCTGCGCGTGGGCACCACCGGCGCAATTCAGCCAAACATCAGCGTCGGTGATGTGCTGGTGACCACCGCATCCGTACGTCTTGACGGCGCAAGCCTGCATTTCGCGCCGATGGAATACCCAGCTGTCGCTGATTTCGCCTGTACCACCGCACTGGTGGACGCGGCTAAATCTGTCGGCGCCACAACGCATATCGGTGTAACCGCCTCTTCCGACACCTTCTACCCAGGCCAGGAACGCTACGACACCTTCTCCGGCCGCGTCGTTAACCGTTATAAAGGTTCGATGGAAGAGTGGCAGTCGATGGGCGTGATGAACTATGAAATGGAATCTGCCACCCTGCTGACCATGTGTTCCAGCCAGGGCTTGCGCGCGGGTATGGTTGCGGGCGTCATTGTCAACCGCACCCAGCAAGAAATCCCGAACGCGGAAACCATGAAGAAAACCGAAAGCCACGCGGTGAAAATCGTGGTCGAAGCGGCACGCCGCCTGCTGTAATTCCCTTCACGACGAAAAAGGCCGACGCGTTCGGCCTTTTTTATTTTGCGTACATCCTCGCAGGAAAACCCTTTTCAGCTGGACATTTATACAGCACACTTAACAATAAGATTCTGTTGTGCCGATAAGTTGTTGAAGCAGGGGGAAGGGTGGACATCTCAATCATATTAAGCGCAGTGGCAGCACTGGTTGTCGGGGTGGCGTTTGGCTGGTTAGCCAGTAAATCCCATGCCGACCGGCTGCGTGCCGATTTCATTGAAGAGCGGCATGAGCTCGACATTGAACTCAACGCGGCGAAGCAGCAGCTGGCGCAAAATGCCCATTGGCGCAGCGAGTGTGAACTGCTGAATAACGAGCTGCGCAGCCTGCGGGAAATTAACACCTCGCTGGAAGCCGATCTGCGCGAAGTCAGCACCCGCCTGGAATCCACACAGCTGCACGCGGAAGACAAAATTCGCCAGATGGTGAACAGCGAGCAGCGTCTGAGCGAGCAGTTTGAAAACCTCGCCAACCGTATTTTTGAGCACAGCAATCGCCGGGTGGATGAACAGAACCGCCAGAGCCTGCACGGCCTGCTGACGCCGCTGCGCGAGCAGCTCGACGGCTTTCGTCGTCAGGTGCAGGACAGTTTCGGTAAAGAGGCGCAGGAGCGGCACACGCTGGCCCATGAAATTCGTAATCTGCAGCAGCTGAATGCGCAGATGACCCAGGAAGCGGTCAACCTGACTAAGGCGCTAAAAGGCGATAACAAAACTCAGGGCAACTGGGGAGAAGTGGTGCTCACCCGCGTGCTGGAAGCCTCTGGCCTGCGCGAAGGCCATGAATACCAGACCCAGGTCAGTATCGAAACCGACACCCGCGCCCGTATGCAGCCCGATGTGATCGTCCGTCTGCCGCAGGGTAAAGACGTGGTGATCGACGCCAAAATGACCCTTGTGGCCTACGAGCGATACTTCAACGCCGACGATGATTACACCCGCGAAGCCGCGCTGCAGGAGCATATTGCCTCGGTGCGAAACCATATTCGCCTGTTGGGCCGCAAAGATTATCAACAGCTACCGGGCCTGCGTTCTCTGGACTACGTGCTGATGTTCATTCCTGTTGAACCCGCATTTTTGTTGGCCCTCGACCGACAGCCAGAGCTCATTACCGAAGCGCTGAAAAACAATATTATGCTGGTCAGCCCGACCACGCTGCTGGTGGCCTTGCGCACCATTGCCAATCTCTGGCGCTACGAGCACCAGAGCCGCAATGCCCAGCAGATAGCCGATCGCGCCAGTCGTCTGTACGACAAAATGCGCCTGTTTGTTGATGATATGTCTGCTATTGGGCAGGGGTTGGATAAAGCGCAGGACAACTATCGCCAGGCAATGAAAAAACTCGCATCCGGTCGCGGAAATCTTCTGGCGCAGGCCGAATCATTCCGTGGCTTAGGTGTTGAGGTGAAACGAGAAATTAACCCCGATTTGGTGGAGCAAGCCACCGAGCAGGAGGCGAATTTTGCGCTCGACGACAGCCCATTTGATGAAAACGAAGCGCGCGTCTCGACCTCTGACGAACCTTCTGAAACTGAGCTTTCTCGCGTTTCTCAGCGCGGTTGAGGCATAGGGGAAATGCGCCCAATCTGTTACACTCGCAGAACATTTTCTTGATAGGCAGACATTGAGATGGTTGAGGATTCACAAGAAACGACGCACTTTGGCTTCCAGACTGTAGCCAAATCGCAGAAAGAGGACATGGTGGCGCATGTATTCCATTCTGTTGCCGCTAAGTATGATGTCATGAACGACCTGATGTCGTTTGGTATCCATCGCTTGTGGAAGCGCTTTACCATTGACTGCAGCGGCGTTCGTCGCGGGCAAAAAGTGCTGGATTTAGCCGGAGGCACCGGCGACCTGACGGCGAAATTCTCCCGTCTGGTTGGCGAAACCGGCAGCGTCGTACTGGCTGATATCAACGAATCAATGCTCAAAATGGGCCGCGAAAAGCTGCGTAATATCGGCGTGGTCGGGAACGTGGAATACGTTCAGGCAAACGCAGAAGCGCTGCCCTTCCCGGACAATACCTTTGACTGCATCACCATCTCCTTTGGCCTGCGTAACGTCACCGATAAAGAAAAAGCGCTGCGCTCGATGTACCGCGTGCTGAAGCCGGGCGGACGTCTGCTGGTTCTGGAATTCTCCAAACCCATTCTCGATCCACTGAGCAAAGCCTACGACGCTTACTCATTCCACGTGCTGCCGCGTGTGGGAGAGATGGTCGCAAAAGACGGTGAGAGCTACCGCTATCTGGCGGAATCCATCCGTATGCACCCCGATCAGGACACCCTGAAAGCGATGATGCAGGATGCCGGTTTTGACAGCGTGGATTACTACAATCTGACGGCGGGTATCGTCGCGCTGCATCGCGGTTATAAGTTCTGACAGGAGTACGCCATGCCTTTTCAACCTTTAGTCACCGCGGGCATTGAAGGTGCGCTCAATACCTTTTTATGGCGTGAGCGCGCGTTAAAACCTGCCCGTCAGCGTCTGCTGGGCAAGGTGCTGCGCGTTGAGCTGAAAGAGTTCACATCGCCGCTGGTGCTGGCCTTTAGCGAGCAGCAGATTGACGTGCTGGGCGCGTGGGAAGGCGAGGCGGATTGCACGGTAAGTACCCGCCTTAGCGTGTTGCCGCAGTTACGCAACCGTCAGCAGTTAACCACCCTGATTCGTTCGGGCGACCTCGACGTGCTGGGCGACCTGCAGGTGGTGCAAAACGTTGTCGCGCTGGCGGATTTGGCGGAATTTGATCCTGCTGAACTGTTGGCGCCGTATACCGGCGATATCGCGGCGGAAGGCGTCAGTAAAGTGCTGCGCGGCGGCGCGAAATTCCTGCAACGCGGGCTGCAACGTCAGCAGCGTTATGTGTCTGAAGTCATTACCGAAGAGTGGCGCATGGCGCCCGGCTCGCTGGAAGTGGCCTGGTTTGCCGAAGAGAGCGACGCAGTTGCGCGCGCCGTTGAGGCATTAACCAAACGGCTGGAAAAACTGGAGGGGAAATGACGCCAGGGGAAATTCGGCGCCTGTATTTTATCATCCACACCTTTTTGAGTTACGGGCTTGATGAGCTCATTCCCAAAATGCGAATCACCCTGCCGCTTCGACTCGGGCGGCGGATGTTGTTCTGGATGCCAAATCGGCACAAAGACCTGCCGCTAGGCGAGCGTTTACGCCTT
Source organism: Scandinavium hiltneri (assembly GCF_024764835.1). GTDB lineage: Bacteria > Pseudomonadota > Gammaproteobacteria > Enterobacterales > Enterobacteriaceae > Scandinavium > Scandinavium hiltneri. Next base: position 77,270 of record NZ_JALIGE010000065.1, read on the forward strand.
GCCTTACAGGAGCTCGGCCCGGTCTGGATTAAATTCGGCCAAATGCTTTCTACCCGTCGTGATCTTTTTCCGCTTCAAATCGCCGATCAGCTGGCCATGTTGCAGGACCGCGTTGCGCCGTTTGACGGCAAACTCGCGCAGCAGCAAATCGAAAAATCGATGGGTGATATTCCTGTTGATAGCTGGTTCGATGATTTCAGCGTTGAGCCACTGGCGTCCGCTTCTATCGCCCAGGTGCACACGGCGCGTCTGAAAGAAAACGGCAAAGAGGTGGTCATCAAGGTTATCCGCCCGGATATTCTGCCGATTATCAAAGCGGACATGAAACTGATTTACCGTCTCGCACGTTGGGTGCCGCGTTTACTGCCCGATGGCCGCCGTCTGCGTCCGCAGGAAGTGGTGCGCGAATATGAAAAAACGCTGCTTGATGAGCTGAATTTGCTGCGCGAAGCCGCCAACGCCATCCAGCTGCGCCGCAATTTTGAAGACAGCCCGATGCTCTACGTCCCGGAGGTCTATTCCGACTATTGTCGTGAAGATATGCTGGTGATGGAGCGCATTTATGGCATTCCGGTGTCAGATATTGAGACCCTGGAAAAGCAGAATACCAACATGAAACTGCTTGCCGAACGCGGCGTGCAGGTGTTCTTCACTCAGGTTTTCCGCGACAGCTTCTTCCATGCCGATATGCACCCCGGCAATATTTTTGTCAGCTACGAACACCCGGAAGATCCGAAGTATATCGGCATCGACTGCGGGATTGTCGGCTCGCTGAACAAGGAAGATAAGCGCTATCTGGCTGAAAACTTTATCGCTTTCTTTAATCGTGATTACCGCAAAGTGGCGGAGCTGCACGTGGATTCTGGTTGGGTACCGCCGGACACTAACGTTGAAGAGTTTGAATTTGCGATTCGCACGGTGTGTGAACCTATCTTCGAGAAACCGCTGGCGGAGATCTCTTTCGGCCATGTTCTGCTGAATCTGTTTAACACCGCGCGCCGCTTTAATATGGAAGTTCAGCCGCAGCTTGTTTTACTTCAGAAAACACTACTTTACGTTGAGGGTGTAGGCCGTCAGCTCTATCCTCAGTTAGACTTATGGAAGACAGCGAAACCTTTCCTTGAGTCATGGATCAAAGATCAGGTCGGCCTTCCGGCGCTGGTGCGTGCGTTTAAAGAAAAAGCGCCGTTCTGGATCGAAAAAATGCCGGAAATGCCGGAACTGATTTACGACAGTTTGCGCCAGGGCAAAAGTCTCCAGCGAAGCATTGATAAAATCGCCCGCGACATGGAGTCCGGTCATACCCGACGGGGGCAATCCCGTTATCTGTTCGGCGTGGGTGCCGTATTCATGCTTAGCGGAACCCTGTTGTTGATTACCCGTCCGGACCTCGGATTACAGCCTGCCTGGCTTATGGGCGCTGGCGTCCTGTCCTGGGTAGCTGGCTGGTTTAAAGGTCGCTGATTTTTGCATCATTAAGACGAAGGCGTGTAAGCTACACGTCAGTGAATTCACTATCATCTGACACAGAGGAACATGTATGGGTGGTATCAGTATTTGGCAGTTGTTGATTGTCGTCGTTATCGTGGTTCTGCTTTTCGGGACGAAAAAGCTGAGCTCACTGGGATCTGACCTGGGTGCGTCTATCAAGGGCTTTAAAAAAGCCATGGGTGATGAAGACGACAAACAGGAAAAGAAAGAGACATCCGCTGAAGACGCCGATTTCCCAGCGAAATCACTGTCTGAAAAGCAGGATGACGCCAGCAAAGACGACGCAAAACGCCACGATAAAGAGCAGGTGTAATTCGTGTTCGACATTGGTTTCAGTGAACTGATTCTGGTATTCGTGATTGGCCTGATTGTTCTCGGGCCAAAACGTTTGCCGGTGGCAGTAAAAACGGTGGCTGGCTGGATCCGGGCGATTCGCTCGCTGGCAACCACCGTGCAAAACGAACTGGCCCAGGAGCTTAAACTCCAGGAGTTTCAGGATAGCCTGAAGAAAGTAGAGAAGGCGAGTCTGGGCAATCTCTCGCCGGAGCTGAAGGAATCCATGGACGAGCTGCGTGATGCGGCAGAATCCATGAAGCGTTCCTACACCCAGCACGATCCTGAACGCACCAGCGACGAAGCCAATACCATCCATAATCCGGTGGTGAAAGGTAGCGAAGCACAGCGCGAAGGTGTCACGCCGGTTACGCCTGAACATCAGGCCAGTGCTGAAGTACAAGCGCCTGCCGTTTCTGCTGAAACCATCGATAAAGTCCCGGAAACTGTTGTTTCTGAGGAGAAGATGAAAGCGCCGGTGGCTGCTGCCGCTCCGGCTTCTGAATCATCCCCTGCAACCAGCGATAAACCGTAAACATGGGCGTAGAACAGACTCAACCGCTGATCACACATTTGATTGAGCTGCGTAAGCGCCTCATCAACTGCATCATCGCGGTATTCGTGATTTTCCTGGCGTTGGTCTATTTCGCCAACGACATATACCATCTGGTGGCCTCGCCGCTGATTAAGCAAATGCCTGCCGGTGCAACCATGATTGCCACCGATGTGGCGTCGCCATTCTTCACGCCGATTAAGCTGACCTTTATGGTCTCGGTTATCCTGTCGGCACCGGTAATCCTCTATCAGGTCTGGGCTTTCATCGCCCCGGCGCTCTATAAACACGAGCGTCGTCTGGTGGTGCCGCTACTGGTATCCAGCACGCTGCTGTTCTATATCGGTATGGCCTTCGCCTACTTCGTGGTGTTCCCGCTGGCGTTTGGTTTCCTGACGCATACCGCGCCGATCGGTGTACAGGTCTCGACGGATATCCGCAGCTACCTCGATTTTGTGATGGCGCTGTTTATGGCCTTTGGCGTGTCGTTTGAAGTCCCGGTGGCCATCGTTCTGCTGTGCTGGGTTGGCGTTACCACGCCGGATGACCTGCGCAAAAAGCGGCCGTACGTTCTGGTCGCGGCTTTCGTTATTGGCATGTTGCTGACACCGCCGGACGTGTTCTCGCAAACGCTGCTCGCCATTCCGATGTACTGCCTGTTCGAAGTGGGGGTCTTCTTCGCCCGTTTCTACACGGGTAAGCGAATGTCGCGTGACGATGACGCCGCAGCGGAAGAAGATGCTGCCGAGAAAGAAGAGTAATCAGCCGCCCGAAAGGGCGGTTATCTTATCCCCGTCATACTTCAAGTTGCATGTGCGTTAGCTGCGCCTGCTCACCCCAGTCACTTACTGATGTAAGCTCCTGGGGATTCTCAGGCTTGCCGCCTTCCTGCAACTCGAATTATTTAGGGGATATGGGAGTCACCATGTTTGATATTGGCGTTAACCTCACCAGCTCTCAGTTTTCCCGCGATCGCGATGAGGTGGTATCCCGCGCGTTTTCCACCGGCCTGGACGGGATGCTGATTACCGGCACCAATCTGGAAGAAAGCGCAGCAGCCCAGCAGATGGCGCAACACTATGCCCGCTGCTGGTCTACTGCGGGCGTTCATCCCCACGATAGCAGCCATTGGACGCCGGACGTGGCCGATGCCATCCGTCGTCTGGCGCAGCAGCCGGAAGTGGTTGCGGTGGGTGAATGCGGCCTCGATTTTAATCGCAATTTCTCAACGCCGCAGGAGCAGGAAACCGCGTTTAGTGCGCAGCTGGCGCTGGCCGCTGAACTGAATATGCCGGTGTTTCTGCACTGTCGTGATGCCCACGAACGCTTTATCACCCTGCTCAAACCGTGGCTCGACAAGCTGCCTGGTACCGTGTTGCACTGTTTTACCGGTACGCGGGAAGAGCTTGATGAATGCCTCGCGCACGGGCTGTATATCGGCATTACGGGCTGGGTATGCGATGAACGTCGTGGGCTGGAACTGCGTGAGCTATTACCGTTTATCCCGGCGGATCGTCTACTGGTTGAAACCGACGCGCCATGGCTGCTGCCGCGTGATTTGTCGCCAAAGCCGTCATCGCGTCGCAACGAACCTGCGCATCTGTCTCACATTCTGGAACGCATTGCGCACTGGCGTGGCGAAGATGCACAGGCGCTTTCAGATGCCACCGATCGCAACGTAAAAGCGCTGTTTGGGATAGCGTTTTGAATTCAGATTTTGCGGAAGTCGGTGTTTTTCACGCTCTGTAAAACTTGCTTGTTCAGCAGGTTGAGGAGCAGCATGGAACGGGCTTCGCCGTCGGGCTCGGTGAAAATCGCTTCCAGCCCTTCGAAAGCCCCTTCGGTTATCACCACGCCGTCACCCGAATAGGGCGTGTCCGGATCGGTAATCCCTTCCGGCGTGTGAATGGAAAGCTGGTGAATCACATCGGAAGGCACCATGGCGGGCTGCGCACCAAAGCGTACGAAGTGGCTGACGCCGCGCGTCGCGTTAATGGTTGTGGTGTGAATGACTTCCGGGTCAAACTCGACGAACAGGTAGTTTGGAAACAGGGGTTCATCCACGGTTGTGCGTTTCCCGCGTACGATTTTTTCCAACGCAATAGTAGGCATCAGGCAGTTGACCGCCTGGCGTTCAAGATGTTCCTGGGCACGCTGAAGTTGCCCACGTTTGCAGTACAGTAAATACCAGGCTTGCATAATGACTCTTCTCGACATTCTCAGGAAAGCATATCAAAAGCCAGGCGCGATAGCGAAAGGGATTGTTGCCTCTTATGTGGCCCAGAACTTCACGCTAATTTAACAAAATTACAGCATCCAGCGGCTGAACGCCGTATAATGAGGCGCTTACAAAGAGGCCATGACTGACCCCATGAAATACCACGATTTGCGCGACTTTTTGACACAGCTGGAACAACAGGGCGAGCTTAAACGCATCTCCCTGCCGGTCGATCCCTTCCTTGAAATGACCGAGATTGCCGATCGCACTTTGCGTGCGGGTGGCCCGGCGTTGCTGTTCGAAAATCCTAAGGGATACGATATGCCCGTGCTGTGCAACCTGTTCGGTACGCCTAAGCGCGTGGCGATGGGCATGGGGCAGGAAGACGTGACCGCATTGCGTGAAGTGGGGAAATTGCTGGCGTTCCTGAAAGAGCCGGAGCCACCAAAAGGCTTCCGCGATCTGTACGACAAGCTGCCGCAGTTTAAGCAAGTGCTGAACATGCCGACCAAACGTCTGCGCGGTGCGCCTTGCCAGCAAAAAGTGACCCAGGGCAATGACGTCGATTTAAACCGAATTCCTGTCATGACCTGCTGGCCGGAAGATGCTGCGCCGCTGATCACCTGGGGTTTAACCGTGACTCGCGGGCCGCACAAAGAGCGGCAGAATCTCGGGATTTATCGTCAGCAGCTGATCGGCAAAAACAAACTTATCATGCGCTGGCTTTCCCATCGCGGCGGCGCTCTGGATTTTCAGGAGTGGTGCGCTGCGCATCCGGGTGAACGTTTCCCGGTTTCCGTGGCGCTCGGTGCCGATCCGGCGACGATTTTGGCCGCCGTTACGCCAGTGCCGGATACCCTATCTGAATACGCTTTTGCAGGACTGCTGCGCGGCACCAAAACCGAAGTGGTGAAGTGCCTGTCGAACGACCTTGAAGTCCCGGCGAGTGCGGAAATCGTGCTGGAAGGGTATATCGAGGCGGGTGAAATGGCGCCAGAAGGTCCGTATGGCGATCACACCGGTTACTACAATGAAGTCGACAGCTTCCCGGTGTTTACCGTAACCCACGTGACCCAGCGCGAAGATGCGATTTATCATTCGACCTACACCGGCCGTCCGCCAGATGAACCGGCGGTGCTGGGCGTGGCGCTGAATGAAGTGTTCGTGCCCATTTTGCAAAAGCAGTTCCCGGAAATCGTCGACTTCTATCTGCCGCCGGAAGGGTGTTCTTATCGCCTGGCCGTCGTGACGATGAAAAAACAGTATGCCGGACACGCCAAGCGCGTGATGATGGGCGTGTGGTCATTCCTGCGCCAGTTTATGTACACCAAATTTGTGATTGTCTGCGATGACGACGTTAACGCCCGTGACTGGAACGACGTTATCTGGGCTATCACCACGCGTATGGACCCGGCCCGTGATACGGTGCTGGTCGAAAATACGCCGATTGATTATCTGGACTTCGCCTCACCGGTTTCCGGTTTAGGTTCGAAAATGGGGCTGGATGCCACGAACAAATGGCCCGGTGAAACCCAACGCGAGTGGGGACGTCCGATTAAAAAAGATCCTGAAGTGACGGCGCGAATTGACGCTATTTGGGATGAGTTGGCCATCTTTAATGACGGTAAAAGCGCCTGACGCGCGCCGTTAGACATTAAAAAAAGTATGCAGACCCAGAGGGAGCGCATGACAACCTTAAGCTGTAAAGTCACTTCGGTAGATGCCATTACCGACACGGTATACCGCGTTCGTTTAGAACCGGAAGCGGCCTTTTCCTTCCGCGCGGGCCAGTATCTGATGGTGGTAATGGACGAGCGTGATAAGCGTCCGTTCTCGATGGCGTCTACGCCTGCCGAGCAGAACAGTATTGAGCTGCATATCGGCGCGTCCGAGCTGAATCTGTACGCGATGGCAGTAATGGACCGAATTCTCAAAGAGCGTGAGGTTGTGGTTGATATTCCTCATGGTGAAGCGTGGCTGCGCGAAGATGATCAGCGTCCGCTGGTGCTGATCGCCGGTGGGACCGGCTTCTCCTATGTGCGTTCTATTTTACTGACCGCGCTGGCGCAGAACCCGAATCGTGACATCGCGATTTACTGGGGCGGACGTGAAGAGAAGCATCTGTATGACTTGTCCGAGCTGGAAGCGCTGACGGTGACGCACCCGAATCTGCGCGTTGAGCCGGTGGTGGAGCAGCCGGAAGAGGGCTGGCGTGGTCGTTCAGGTACCGTTCTGACGGCGGTATTGCAGGATTACGGCACGTTGGTAGAGCATGACATTTACATTGCCGGTCGTTTCGAGATGGCGAAAATCGCCCGTGACCTGTTCTGTAATGAGCGTGGTGCCCGTGAAGATCGCCTCTTCGGCGATGCGTTTTCGTTTATCTAAAAAACCCGCCCCTGACAGGCGGGAAAAACGGCAACGCTATAGGCCGGGGCATTGCCCCGGCTTTTGTTTGTCAGACCCGCTCAATCACCGTCGCAATTCCCTGACCCAGACCGATACACATCGTTGCCAGACCAAACTGGACGTCTTTGCGTTCCATCAGGTTCAAAAGGGTGGTGGTGATGCGCGCGCCTGAACAACCTAACGGGTGACCAAGGGCGATCGCGCCGCCGTTGAGGTTGATCTTCTCGTCAATCTGTTCCATCAGCCCCAGATCTTTAATGCACGGCAGGATCTGCGCGGCGAACGCTTCATTCATTTCAAACAGGTCGATATCGCTGGCCGACAGTCCGGCTTTTTTCAGCGCCAGTTTAGACGCCGGAACCGGGCCATAACCCATGATCGACGGATCGCAGCCGACAACGGCCATTGAACGGACGCGGGCGCGTGCTTTCAGCCCCAGTTCGCGGGCGCGGCTTTCGCTCATGACCAGCATTGCCGCGGCACCATCGGACAACGCCGAGGAGGTGCCCGCGGTTACCGTGCCAGTCACCGGATCGAATGCCGGGCGCAGAGCGGCCAGCGCTTCAACGGTGGTTTCCGGGCGGATCACTTCGTCCCAGGTAAATTGCTTCAGCACGCCATCGGCATCGTGACCGCCGGTTGGGATGATTTCATTTTTAAACGCACCGGACTGAGTCGCTGCCCAGGCACGAGCGTGGGAACGCGCGGCAAACGCATCCTGCATTTCACGGCTGATGCCATGAATGCGAGACAGCATTTCTGCGGTCAGACCCATCATGCCTGCGGCTTTCGCTACGCTGCGGCCCATCCCGGGATGGAAATCAACGCCGTGGCTCATTGGCACGTGGCCCATGTGTTCCACGCCGCCGACCAGGCATGCCTGCGCATCGCCGGTCATGATCATGCGCGCTGCATCATGCAACGCCTGCATGGATGAACCGCAAAGACGGTTCACAGTGACCGCCGGAACGCTATGCGGAATTTCTGCCAGCAGCGACGCGTTGCGGGCAATGTTGAAACCCTGCTCCAGCGTTTGCTGCACACAGCCCCAGTAAATATCGTCGAGCGCGGCAGGATCCAGTGCCGGATTGCGGGCCAGCAGACTACGCATCAGATGGGCGGAGAGATCTTCCGCCCGCACGTTACGGAATGCGCCGCCTTTTGAACGGCCCATCGGGGTACGAATTGCATCGACAATGACAACCTGTTCCATTGTGACTCCTTAAGCCGTTTTCAGCTCACCCACCGGACGGGCAGGCTCAACCGGTGGATAATATGCTTCGTTGTGACGTGCTTTGCTGCGTAAGCCTTCCGGCACTTCATATAGTGGGCCGAGATGCTGATACTGCTGCGCCATGTCGAAGTACTTCGCACTGCCGAGCGTATCCAGCCAGCGGAATGCGCCGCCGTGGAACGGAGGGAAGCCAAGGCCGTAAACCAGGGCCATATCGGCTTCTGCCGGGCTTGCGATAATGCCTTCTTCAAGGCAGCGGACCACTTCGTTGACCATTGGGATCATCATACGGGCGATAATCTCGTCGTCGCTGAAGTCATGTTTCGCCTGACTGACGTCTGCCAGCAGCGCTTCAACCGCCGGGTCTTCTTCTTTCTTCGGCTTACCTTTGCTGTCTTCTTTATAACGCCAGAAACCGAGGCCGTTTTTCTGGCCGTAGCGGCTGGCATCAAACAGGACATCAATGGCGTCGCGGTAATCTTTTTGCATACGCTGTGGGAAACCGGCTGCCATCACCGCCTGAGCGTGATGTGCGGTATCAATGCCGACCACGTCCAGCAGATACGCCGGGCCCATTGGCCAACCGAAGACTTTTTCCATGACTTTGTCGACTTTGTGGAAGTCGGCGCCGTCACGCAGTAGCTGGCTGAAACCGGCGAAGTAAGGGAACAGTACTCGGTTCACGAAGAAGCCTGGGCAGTCGTTGACCACGATAGGCGTTTTACCCATTTTGCTCGCCCAGGCGACCACTTTCGCTATGGTCTCGTCGGACGTTTGCTCGCCGCGGATAACTTCAACCAGTGGCATGCGGTGCACCGGGTTAAAGAAGTGCATACCGCAGAAGTTTTGCGGACGCTTCAGGACGCTGGCCAGTTCACTGATAGGAATCGTCGAGGTGTTTGACGCCAGCACTGCATCAGGCCGAACGTGCTCTTCGGTTTCTGCCAGCACCGCTTTTTTCACTTTCGGATTTTCAACGACCGCTTCAACCACGACGTCGACGCGTTCAAAGCCAGCGTAATCGAGCGTCGGGTGAATAGTAGAAATGACGTTCGCCAGTTTCAGGCCGTTGATTTTTCCACGCTCCAGCTGTTTATTCAGCAGCTTGGCGGCTTCGTTCATCCCGAGGGTCAACGATTTGTCATTGATATCCTTCATGATAACCGGCACGCCTTTCCAGGCGGACTGGTAAGCAATACCGCCACCCATGATCCCGGCACCGAGTACGGCGGCCTGTTTCGGGGTGTCGACGTTTTTGGTCAGTTTCTTCGCCTGACCTTTTACAAACTGATCGTTCAGGAAAATCCCGACCAGCGCACGGGCCTCATTAGAATGGGCGAGCGGTACAAAGCTCTGATTTTCAAGCACCAGCGCCTGGTCACGGCCTAAGCGTGACGCGGCTTCAATGGTTTTGACGGCGGTGATCGGTGCCGGATAGTGTTTGCCCGCCGTTTGCATCACCATGCCTTTGGCGATAGTGAAGCTCATGGTGGCTTCAATTTTGCTGAGTTTCAGCGGGTCAAGCTTCGGCTGGCGTTTGGCTTTCCAGTCTAAGTCGCCACTGATGGCCTGACGCAGAATCGCGAGTGCCCCTTCGCGCAGTTTTTCTGGCTTCACGATACCATCGACCAGACCGAGCTTGAGCGCTTCTTCGGCGCCGACATCCTTCCCGGCGGCAATAATTTCCAGGGCGCTATCGGCCCCGAGCAAACGCGGCAAACGAACGGAACCGCCGAAGCCCGGCATGATGCCGAGTTTGGTTTCTGGCAGACCGATACGCAGGTCAGGTGTTGCCAGGCGATAGTCGGTCGCCAGTACGCATTCGCAGCCACCACCCAGCGCGTAACCGTTTACCGCGGAAAGGGTAGGTACCGGCAAATCTTCCAGGCGGCAAAAGACGCTGTTGGCGAAAGTCAGCCACTGGCTGAGCTGTTCAGGCGGAACCTGGAACAGTGACAGGAATTCGGTGATGTCTGCGCCGACAATAAAAGCGGCTTTTTCAGAGCGCAGCAGCAGGCCTTTGAGATCAGGCTGTTTTTCGAGGACGTCCAGCGCCTGGCCGAGGCTGGCTACGGTTGCGGTATCAAGCTTGTTGACCGAGCCGGGGGCATCGAACACCAGTTCGGCAATGCCATTTTCCAGCCAGTCGAGGTACAGGGTGTCGCCTTTGTAGAGCATGTCAGTCTCCTGAATCCAGTACGGTTACTGGTCTTACCAGATGAGACGGAGTGTGGATTTTATGTTAATAAAATGCAAATTACTCTTTAAGAAAATGACGTCTGGATCACGCTTGGCAGAAATCGCGCAGGGTGAAACCGATGTGCTAAGATGCGGGGAATTAGGGTCAAAAAGACAGAAGGGTAAAACATGGAATCACTGGCTACACTCTATAAAAATCATATTGCTACGTTGCAGGAACGCACTCGCGACGTACTGGACCGCTTTAAGCTCGATGCGCTGTTGATTCATTCCGGCGAGCTGTTCAATGTCTTCCTTGACGATCATCCATACCCGTTCAAAGTAAACCCACAGTTTAAGGCCTGGGTGCCTGTGACGCAGGTGCCAAACTGCTGGCTGCTGGTGGATGGCGTCAATAAACCCAAGCTATGGTTCTATCTGCCGGTAGATTATTGGCACAACGTAGAACCGCTGCCGACCTCTTTCTGGACCGAAGACGTAGACGTGATTGCGCTGCCAAAAGCAGATGGCATTGGAAGCCAACTGCCTGCTGCGCGCGGCAATATTGCGTACATCGGCCCGGTGGCTGAACGAGCGTTGGGGCTGGACATTACCGCCGACAATATCAACCCGAAAGGGGTGATTGATTACCTGCATTATTATCGCTCATACAAAACAGACTACGAACTTTCCTGCATGCGTGAAGCGCAGAAAATGGCGGTGAATGGTCATCAGGCAGCGCAGGAAGCGTTCCTGTCCGGCATGAGCGAGTTCGATATTAACCTCGCGTACCTGACCGCTACCGGTCATCGTGATACCGATGTGCCTTACAGCAATATCGTGGCGCTGAATGAACATGCGTCAGTGCTGCACTACACCAAACTGGATCACCGCGCGCCATCTGAAATGCGCAGCTTCCTGCTTGATGCAGGCGCTGAGTACAACGGTTATGCCGCCGATTTGACCCGTACCTGGGCCGGAAATCCAGATACCGAATTTGCGCAGCTGATTAAAGACGTGACCACTGAACAGCTGGCGCTGATCGACACCCTGAAAGCGGGCGTGAGCTACGTGGACTACCATATTCAGTTCCATCAGCGCATCGCGAAGCTGCTGCGTAAGCATCAGCTGGTGACCGACATCAGCGAAGAGGCGATGGTGGAAAATGACCTGACCGGGCCATTTATGCCACATGGTCTCGGCCACCCGCTGGGCCTGCAGGTTCATGATGTCGCTGGCTTTATGCAGGATGATAAAGGCACGCACCTTGCTGCGCCGTCGAAATATCCTTACCTTCGCTGCACCCGCATTCTGCAACCGCGTATGGTGTTGACCATCGAGCCGGGTATCTATTTCATCGAATCGCTGTTGGCGCCGTGGCGTGAAGGGCAGTACAGCAAGCACTTCAACTGGCAGAAGATTGAGGCCATGAAGCCGTTCGGTGGGGTGCGTATCGAAGATAACGTGGTTATTCATGAGAACAGCCTCGAAAACATGACCCGAGATCTGAAGCTGGCCTGATGGACAGTTGGCTGATCCCGGCGTCTCCGGTGAGTGTGGTCGACGAGATCAAAAAGAGCCGCTTTATTACGTTACTCGCGCATACCGACGGCGTGGAAGCGGCGAAGGCGTTTGTCGAATCGGTCAGAACGGAACACCCGGATGCGCGCCACCATTGCGTGGCGTGGGTTGCCGGGGCACCTGACGATTCGCAAAAGCTTGGTTTTTCCGACGACGGTGAACCGGCGGGCACGGCGGGCAAGCCGATGCTCGCACAGCTGATGGGCAGCGGCGTTGGAGAAATCACCGCCGTGGTGGTTCGCTACTACGGTGGGGTCTTACTGGGCACGGGTGGCCTGGTGAAAGCCTACGGCGGCGGCGTGCATCAGGCGCTGGCTGAATTGACAACGCAGCGCAAGACGCCGTTGACCGAATATACTTTGCAATGTGAGTACGGCCAGCTTTCGGGTGTTGAAAGCCTGTTGGCGCAATTCTCCGGCAAAATCGTCGACAGTGATTATCAGGCCGTGGTGCACCTTCGGGTGGCGCTTCCGCAGGCCGAACTGCCGACCTTTTCTATAAGACTGGCTGATTTTAGCCGTGGTGCGTTGCAATTACGCCGGATTGGCGAATAATCCCGGTCTACTTTTTGCTTATCAAAGGAAGCGGCAGAGATGCATTTTCGTGCCATTACCCGAATCGTTGGACTGCTGGTCATACTTTTTTCGGGAACGATGATTGTTCCAGGACTGGTGGCGTTGATATACCGGGACGGGGCGGGGCGAGCATTCACGCAGACCTTTTTTGTGGCGCTGGCCATTGGCTCAATGCTCTGGTGGCCTAACCGTAAGCAAAAGGGTGAGCTGAAATCACGCGAAGGCTTTTTGATTGTGGTGCTGTTCTGGACCGTGCTGGGTAGCGTGGGTGCGCTGCCGTTTATCTTCTCGGAACAGCCGAATCTGACCATCACGGATGCATTCTTTGAATCGTTCTCCGGGCTGACCACGACCGGCGCGACCACGCTGGTGGGCCTGGACTCACTCCCTCATGCCATCCTCTTTTATCGCCAGATGCTGCAGTGGTTTGGCGGGATGGGGATAATTGTACTCGCGGTGGCTATCCTGCCAATTCTGGGCGTTGGTGGGATGCAGCTCTATCGGGCTGAAATGCCGGGGCCGCTGAAAGACAATAAGATGCGGCCACGCATTGCCGAAACGGCGAAAACCCTGTGGCTCATTTATGTATTACTGACGGTGGCCTGTGCGCTGGCGCTCTGGTTCGCCGGGATGCCTGCCTTTGATGCCATCGGACACAGCTTCTCGACAATTGCGATTGGTGGTTTTTCAACACATGACGCCAGCGTCGGCTATTTCAACAGTCCGACCATCAACACCATTATTGCCATCTTCTTGCTTATCTCAGGCTGTAACTACGGCCTGCACTTCTCTTTATTAAGCGGTCGCAATCTGAAGGTGTACTGGCGTGACCCGGAATTCCGCATGTTCATTGGTGTGCAGCTGACGCTAGTGGTCATCTGTACGCTGGTGCTGATGCTTCACGATGTGTATACCTCGGCGCTGACGACGCTCAACCAGGCCTTTTTCCAGGTGGTATCGATGGCGACCACTGCGGGCTTCACCACGGACAGCATTGCACGCTGGCCACTTTTCCTGCCTGTGCTGCTGCTCTGTTCTGCATTTATTGGCGGCTGTGCGGGTTCTACCGGCGGTGGTCTGAAGGTTATCCGTATCCTGTTGCTGTTTAAGCAGGGGAACCGTGAGCTAAAACGTCTGGTGCATCCTAATGCGGTTTACAGCATCAAGCTGGGTAACCGTGCGCTGCCGGAACGTATTCTCGAAGCGGTGTGGGGGTTCTTCTCCGCTTATGCGCTGGTCTTTATTGTTAGCATGTTGGCCATCATTGCGACCGGCGTGGATGACTTCTCGGCTTTTGCCTCTGTGGTGGCTACGCTGAATAACCTCGGTCCGGGGCTGGGCGTGGTGGCAGATAACTTTGCCAGCATGAATCCGGTCGCGAAATGGATCCTGATCGCCAACATGCTGTTTGGTCGTCTGGAAGTCTTTACCCTGTTGGTGTTGTTCACACCGACTTTCTGGCGCGAATAACAGGAGCGTTTGTGAAAATTTTGATTCTCTTTTCTACTCGGGATGGGCAAACGCGTGAGATTGCCGCGTCATTAGCCTCTGAATTGAAAGAGCAGGCTTTCGATGTCGATGTCGTTAACCTGCACCGGGCAGAGACTGTTGCATGGGAAGAGTATGACGGGGTGGTGATTGGAGCCTCGATTCGTTACGGCCATTTCCACTCGACGCTGGATAGCTTTGTGAAAAAGCACCAGCAGGCACTGAAGCAGCTGCCGAGTGCGTTCTATTCCGTAAACCTGGTGGCGCGTAAGCCAGAGAAGCGTACCCCGCAGACCAACAGCTATACTCGCAAGTTCTTGTTGGACTCGCCGTGGCAGCCTGACCTCAGCGCCGTTTTCGCCGGTGCGCTGCGTTATCCACGTTATAACTGGTATGACCGTATTATGATTCGCCTCATTATGAAGATGACGGGCGGAGAAACGGATACCAGTAAAGAAGTGGTGTACACCGATTGGCAGCAGGTGGCCCATTTCGCCCACGAAATCGCGCAACTTGTGCGCAAATAGAACGTAAAAACGGCGCAAAGCCTGGATTTTGAGCGGTCGGAAATTTTTTTCAAATTTATACTTGCCGTCTCGTCAGAACTCCCTATAATGCGCCTCCACTGACACGGAACAACGGCACGCTAGCCGCCGGGTCAGAAGGGTTTCCCAGGAAATCCTGACAGAGAAAAGCG
>NZ_JALIGE010000064.1:0-84535 GCF_024764835.1 Scandinavium hiltneri
CAGCTTGCTTAAGAATGGCCATGATCTGGCTGTCGGTAAAACGTGATTTTTTCATAGAGGTCTCCCCGGTTCAGATTACGAGAAAATTCTACTTATAAACACACCGGTTTTTCGGGGGGATTACCCATCAGTATTCGATTTTCAGGATTGCAGTTTTCACACAATACCTGAAAATTAGAGAACTCAAGTGCCAGCTGCGGGTATTTGCTACGGGGTTTAATATGATCAACATGTAGCTTCACGCCATCTCGACGAGAACGCCCACAGTAAACACATTTCGCAGCATATTTTTTTAACACTTTATAACGAAGGATTTTCCATTTACCAGATTTATAGAAATCAACATCGTGTTGAATTCCGGTAGACCTCGCCAGATAACAAAATAAGCGCAATTATGCGACAGGGCTCTCAGATACTGGGTTTGTGGACTTTTGGAGGCGTTAATAAAAGAAGTGAAACTGGAGCGGGTGAAGGGAATCGAACCCTCGTATGCAGCTTGGGAAGCTACCGTTCTACCATTGAACTACACCCGCGAAAGACGCGCCCGTAAAAGGGGTGAAGGCATTATAGACTTAACGCCTTCACTGACAAGCCTTTCTGCAATTAAGTGGCGATAATATAACCGTTTAGCATTTCGGTTTGCTGCCCTGCGGTGGCAAATAACGCAGCGGATCGATAGCGGTGGCGCGGTAGCGAATCTGGAAATGCAGCTTCACAGAGTCGGCATCGCTGTTGCCCATGGTGGCAATCTGCTGGCCGATCTTCACCGACTGCCCGTTGTTAACCATCATTTTATCGTTATGCGCATACGCGGTGATGTAATCATCATTGTGCTTAATCATGATCAGATTACCGTACCCGCGCAGCTGATTCCCGACATACACCACTTTGCCCGCGCCGGAGGCGTAAATCGGCTGGCCACGCGAACCCGCGATATCAATCCCTTTGTTGCCGCCATCGGCGGTGGAATAGCGCAATACCACTTTGCCGCTGGTCGGCCAGCGCCAGCAGCGTTGCCCTACCGGCGGCCAGGAAGACTGCGGCACAGCGGAAGATGGCGTGACTTTTGCCGTCCGGCTGCCGGAGGATTTTTTCGATCCCGAGCTGCCACTCACTTTCAGACGCTGTCCCACTTCGATGGTATACGGCGGTGAAATGCCGTTCATGCGGGCGAGGCTGCTGACGCTGGTGCCGGTCATGCGAGAGATTTTTGACAGCGTATCGCCGCGTTTTACGGTATACACGGAGCCGCTGTAGCTGCCTTCGGAGCCTGATTTACTGCCGGAACAACCAGCCAGAATCAGCCCAATAAACAGGCACAGAAAAAGGCGTAATGGGTGTTTCATCAGGCGTCCTGCTCTCAAAGCGAGTCCTCGGTGTCGAAAAAATGGATGGCATATGATACCAGTCGTAGCCCGTATGCCAATGTTTAGCATTGCTTTTTGATAAACAACCCTTTGGCAAAAATGGCGCATCACATCCAAAACCCATCCCCTCTGACGCCCTGGGCATTCAGCCTGAGAAAGATTGTCGTATAATAAAGCCCGGTTATATGACTGAGATATTGTGTCCGGAGAAGCGATGAGCAGGCAAGAGCACGTCATTTTACTCGATGAGCAGGGAGCAGCTATCGGCACCCAGGAGAAGTATGCCGCCCATAATACCGCCACACCGCTGCATCTGGCCTTTTCCTGCTGGTTGTTCAACGCAAAAGGTGAGCTGCTGTTAACCCGGCGAGCGCTCAGTAAAAAAGCCTGGCCAGGCGTCTGGACGAGTTCAGTCTGCGGTCATCCCCAGCTCAATGAAACGTCAGAAGAAGCGCTTATTCGACGTTGTCGATATGAAGTGGGTGCCGAAGTAAAGGACATCACGCCCGTCTACCCGGCGTTCCGCTACCGGGAAATTGACAGTTCCGGCATCGTTGAGAATGAAGTCTGCCCGGTGTTTGCCGCTCAGGTGACTAACGAGATAATGCTAAACAGAGATGAAGTAATGGAGTATCGCTGGCTGAACCTGGAAGATTTACGCCAGGCTATCGAGGCCGCTCCGTTCCTGTTTAGCCCGTGGATGGAACTGCAATTTACCCATACCCCGGCCCGAGATGCACTGTTCCAGTTCGCCCACGCCGTGTAACACGCAAGACATAAAAAAAGCCCGGTTGCTCAAGCAAACCAGGCTTTTTTACACCGGAGACCATGACGTCTCCGGTTATGTTCGACTTATTTAGTCGGACGCATTGCCGGGAACAGGATCACGTCACGGATGGTATGGCTGTTGGTGAACAGCATAACCATACGGTCGATACCAATACCCAGACCCGCCGTTGGCGGCAGACCGTGTTCCAGAGCGGTAACGTAGTCTTCATCGAAGAACATCGCTTCGTCGTCACCGGCTGCTTTCGCATCAACCTGGTCCTGGAAACGCTGCGCCTGGTCTTCTGCATCGTTCAGCTCGCTAAAGCCGTTGCCGATTTCACGGCCACCGATGAAGAATTCAAAGCGATCGGTAATTTCCGGGTTCTCATCATTACGACGCGCCAGCGGAGACACTTCTGCCGGGTATTCAGTAATGAAGGTCGGCTGAATCAGGTGCGCTTCTGCCACTTCTTCGAAGATCTCAGTCACGGTACGGCCCAGACCCCAGCTCTTCTCAACTTTAATACCGATTTCAGCCGCAATCGCTTTCGCCGCGTCGAAATTATCCAGGTCAGCCATGTTGGTTTCTGGACGGTATTTTTTGATGGCTTCGCGCATGGTCAGCTTCACAAACGGCTTACCAAAGTCGAAGGTCTGATCGCCATAAGGCACTTCAGTTTTGCCGAGAATATCCTGCGCCAGAGTACGGAACAGAGATTCGGTCAGCTCAATCAGGTCTTTGTAATCTGCATACGCCATATAGAGTTCCATCATGGTGAACTCTGGGTTATGACGAACGGAGACGCCTTCATTACGGAAGTTACGGTTGATTTCGAACACGCGTTCGAAGCCACCAACCACCAGACGCTTCAGGTACAGTTCCGGCGCGATACGCAGGTACATGTCGAGGTCGAGGGCATTATGATGAGTGATGAACGGACGCGCGGATGCGCCACCCGGGATCACCTGCATCATTGGGGTTTCAACTTCCATAAAACCACGGCCAACCATGAACTGACGGATACCCGCCATAATCTGGGAACGGACTTTAAAGGTGTTGCGGGACGTATCGTTAGCGATGAGGTCCAGATAACGCTGACGGTAGCGCGCTTCCTGATCCTGCAGGCCGTGGAATTTATCCGGCAGCGGGCGCAGAGCTTTGGTCAGCATACGCAGTTCGGTGCAATGAATGGACAGCTCACCGGTCTTGGTTTTGAACAGCTTACCTTTCGCGCCGAGGATATCGCCCAGGTCCCACTTCTTGAACTGGTCGTTGTATACGCCTTCCGGCAGATCGTCACGGGCAACGTACAGCTGGATACGGCCGCCAACGTCCTGCAGCGTCACGAAGGATGCTTTACCCATGATACGGCGGGTCATCATACGGCCAGCAACGGTGACTTCAACGTTCAGCGCTTCCAGCTCTTCATTTTCTTTGCTGCCGAATTCGGCGTGCAGCTGGTCGGAGGTACTTCCGCGACGGAAATCGTTCGGGAAAGCGATGCCCTGCTCACGCAGCGCAGCCAGCTTCTCACGACGAGATTTCAGTTCGTTATTAAGATCGACGACTTCGTCAGCGCCCTGTGCTTGTTGTTCAGACATATTGGTTCCTCATAACCCTGCTTTCAAACTTGCTTCGATAAATTGGTCGAGGCTGCCGTCCAGTACCGCCTGGGTATTGCGGGTTTCAACCCCGGTACGCAGGTCCTTGATACGGGAATCGTCCAGTACGTATGAACGAATCTGGCTGCCCCAGCCGATGTCCGATTTGTTATCTTCCGCCGCCTGCTTCTCAGCATTTTTCTTCTGCATTTCCAGCTCGTACAGCTTAGCTTTCATCTGCTTCATGGCCTGATCTTTGTTCTTATGCTGCGAACGGTCGTTCTGGCACTGCGTGACGGTATTGGTTGGAAGGTGGGTAATACGCACCGCAGATTCTGTACGGTTAACGTGCTGACCACCGGCACCGGAGGCGCGGTACACGTCGATACGCAGATCGGCTGGATTGATTTCGATATCGATATCGTCATCCACTTCCGGGTAGACGAAAGCGGAACTGAACGAGGTATGACGACGGCCACCGGAGTCAAACGGGCTCTTACGCACCAGGCGATGTACGCCAGTTTCGGTACGTAACCAGCCAAAGGCGTATTCGCCCTGAATACGGATGGTGACAGATTTGATACCCGCCACTTCGCCTTCAGACTCTTCGATGATTTCGGTTTTAAAGCCGCGCGCTTCTGCCCAACGCAGATACATACGCATCAGCATGCTGGCCCAGTCCTGCGCTTCGGTGCCGCCAGAACCCGCCTGGATATCGAGATAGCAATCTGCTTTGTCGTATTCACCAGAGAACATGCGGCGGAATTCCAGCTGTGCCAGCTTGTCTTCCAGCACGTCGAGCTCGGCGACGGCTTCATTGAAGGTTTCTTCGTCATCGGCTTCAACAGCCAATTCCAGCAGGCCGGAAACATCTTCCAGACCCTGAGACATCTGGTCCAGAGTTTCAACAATGGCTTCCAGTGAAGAACGCTCTTTACCCAGAGCCTGTGCGCGATCGGGTTCGTTCCACACATCCGGCTGTTCCAGCTCGGCGTTTACTTCTTCCAGACGCTCTTTCTTGGCATCATAGTCAAAGATACCCCCGAAGAACGTCTGAACGCTCCGTGAGGTCTTGAATGCGATTTTTTACCGGATTAATTTCAAACATGGTCGATTATCTTTTCTGGGCTTGTAAAAATGCGGTGATAAGAGCGGGATTTTAACGGATCTCCGCTCTTTTTTATAGGAAATACTGACGCTAAATTGGCCAGATATTGTCTATGATCAGTTGCAGGCTGCGGTTGCCACGAAACTCGTTGATATCCAGCTTGTAGGCCAGTTCCACTTCGCGCACGCCGTTATCCGGCCAGCAGGCGGTATCCACGTTAAACGCAATACCGTCGAGCAGTGGGCCACCGCCAACCGGTTCGACCATCACCTTCAGGTGACGCTCGCCCACCAGCCGCTGTTGCAGCAAACGAAAACGTCCATCGAACAACGGCTCCGGGAACATCTGCCCCCACGGGCCCGCATCACGCAGCATCTGTGCGATTTCCATGGTCATATCCGCCGCCGCCAGTGGGCCATCGGACACCACTTCGCCCTGTAACATCGCCGGGTCCAACCATTCGGTCACCAGTTCGCCAAAACGCTGCTGAAACTCGTCAAAGCGCGCCTCTTCCAGCGACAAACCTGCCGCCATCGCGTGACCGCCGAACTTGATCATCATGCCAGGATACAGCGTATCCAGGCGCTCCAGGGCATCGCGCATATGCAGACCCTGAATCGAGCGGCCGGAGCCTTTCAGCGTGCCGTCACCCGCAGGCGCAAAGGCAATCACCGGGCGGTGGAAACGCTCTTTGATACGTGAAGCCAGAATGCCGACCACGCCCTGATGCCATTGTGGATGGTACATGGCGAGACCGCCGGGCAGCGCTTCGCTGCTGCGCTCAAGTTTCTCGCACAGCGTCAGCGCTTCCGCCTGCATTCCCTGCTCGATTTCTTTTCGCGTCTGGTTCAGCGCATCCAGTTCATTAGCCAGCTGACGCGCTTCGCCAATATTGTCACTGAGCAGCAGTGCAACGCCGACGGACATATCGTCCAGCCGCCCCGCCGCATTCAGACGCGGGCCAAGCGCAAAACCGAGATCGCTCGCCGCCAGTTTTTGCGCGTCGCGATTAGAGACCTCCAGCAGGGCTTTAATGCCCGGACGGCATTTTCCTGCACGGATACGACTCAGCCCCTGCCATGTCAGAATGCGGTTGTTTGCATCGAGCGGAACCACGTCCGCGACGGTGCCAAGCGCGACCAAATCCAGCAGTTCTGCAAGGTTAGGCGCGACGATACCCTGCGCCTCAAACCAGCCGCGATCGCGTAAATGAGTGCGCAGCGCCAGCATCAAATAAAACGCGACGCCAACACCGGCCAGCGATTTCGACGGGAAATCACAATCACGCAGGTTCGGGTTAATGATGGCCTCTGCCGCAGGCAGCGTATCGCCAGGCAAGTGGTGATCGGTAACCAGCACGGGAATTCCCAGCGCATGCGCACGGTCGACGCCGGAGTGCGAAGAAATACCGTTATCGACGGTCAATATCATCTGCGCACCGCGGGCATGAGCCTGATCCACCACTTCCGGGCTTAAGCCATAGCCGTCTTCAAAACGGTTAGGCACCAGATAGGTGACATTGCTGCAGCCCAGCTGGCGCAGGCCCAACACGCTGAGCGCAGTGCTGGTTGCGCCATCGGCGTCAAAATCACCGACCACGACAATCCGTAGCCCTTCGCGAAACGCGTCGTAGAGCATCTCAACGGCTTTATCAACGCCGGAGAGCTGCTGCCATGGCAGCATGCCTTTGACGCTACGCTCGAGATCGGATGCACTCAGAACCCCACGGCTGGCATACAGCCGCTGGAGCAAAGGCGGGAGATCGGCCGGCAGCTGCGCCGAGCTGTCCGCTTCCCGGCGACGAAGTTGTATCTGTTGTTTCACGCCGATTATTTACCGCTGGTCTGTTTTTTATGCTCATCGAGGAAAGCTTTCATTTCCTTCGGACCCTGATAGCCCGGCACCACGTAGCCGTCGTTCAGCACGATTGCCGGGGTGCCGTTCACGCCAAACTGCACGCCCAGCGCGTAGTGGTTCGCGATATTAATATCGCAGCTCGCCGCCTGGACGCCTTTGCCGTTCATCGCTTCATCAAAAGCTTTGTTACGGTCTTTCGCACACCAGATGGATTTCATGTCCTGCTCCGCCTGGCTCTGCACGCCCTGACGTGGGAAGGCCAGATAACGCACGGTGATCCCCAGCGCGTTGTAGTCTTTCATCTCTTCATGCAGCTTGTGGCAGTAGCCGCAGGTGATGTCCGTGAAGACGGTAATCACATGTTTTTCCTGCGAGGCTTTGTAGACAATCATCTCTTTATCCAGCGCATTGAGTTTGCCCATCAGCAGCTGGTTGGTCACGTTCACCGGCTGCGCACCGCTGACGTCGTACATTGGGCCCTGGATGATGTGCTTGCCGTCTTCGGTCACGTACAGCACACCGCTGTTAGTCAGTACCGTTTTCATGCCAGCAACCGGGGAAGACTGGATATCCGTGCTCTGCACGCCAAGTTTCGCCATAGACTGCTGAACGGCTGCATCGTCAGCGTGAGCAGTACCGCACAGTGCCGCCGCCAGCAGGGAGAACATCGCTAAACCTTTTTTCATAACCTTTCCTGTCTCTTTCGTTTGCAGCTCACGCACGTGGGTGATGCTGTTGATGAAGTTGCCGCAGCCGCTCCGTGGCGACGTGCGTATAAATCTGTGTTGTCGAGAGATCGCTGTGACCGAGCAGCATCTGTACCACGCGCAAATCCGCGCCGTGATTGAGCAGATGCGTGGCAAATGCATGGCGCAACACGTGAGGTGACAGTTTTGCGCTGTCGATACCCGCCAGCACCGCATAATGTTTGATCCGGTGCCAGAATGTCTGGCGCGTCATCTGCTGGGCGCGTTGGCTGGGAAACAGCACGTCGATAGACACGCCGTTGAGCAGCCATGGACGACCGTGCTCAAGGTAATATTCCAGCCAGTAAACCGCCTCTTCGCCAAGCGGAACCAGTCGTTCTTTATTGCCTTTACCGATAACCCGCACCACACCCTGACGCAGGCTGATATCACTCATCGTCAGCCCGACCAGTTCGGTAACGCGAAGTCCGGTGGCATAAAGCACTTCCAGCATTGCTTTATCGCGCAATTCCAGTGGGACATCCACCAGCGGCGCCTGTAGCAGGCGATCGACCTGGGGTTCGCTCAGATCTTTGGGCAAACGCTGCGGGAGCTTCGGGGATGCCAGCTGCGCGCTAGGATCGTCCGGACGCAGTTTTTCCCGATACAGATGCTGAAAGAAGCGACGCATCGCGCTTAACAGACGGGCCGAGCTTGTGGCTTTGTAACCGCCTTCGACCCGCTCAGCCAGCAAGGACTGCAGGTCCGAACTTTGCACCGTTTCGCTCGTCAGGCTGTGTTTGTGCATCCATTCTACAACCATCGTTAAATCACGACGATAGGCGCTAAGGGTATTCTCAGCGAGGTTTTTCTCAAGCCAAAGCGCATCGAGAAACTGTTCGATTTGCGCGAGATCCTTTTCCACGTAGCCTCCTGTGGGTGCAGTCCGGCTCATTATGCCTTAAGGCGACGCCTTTCTGATACACTAGCGCAAAGTCATAGCAAGCACTGAGAGTTTTCGCGATGAAAATTGGCCTCTTTTACGGTTCCAGTACCTGTTATACCGAAATGGCAGCGGAGAAGATCCGCGACATTATCGGCGCAGAGCTGGTGACGTTGCACAATCTGAAGGATGATTCTCCTTCACTGATGGAGCAGTACGACGTTCTGATCCTCGGCATTCCGACCTGGGATTTTGGTGAGATTCAGGAAGACTGGGAAGCCGTCTGGGAACAGTTGGATAACCTGAATCTGGACGGCAAAATTGTCGCGATGTACGGCATGGGCGACCAGCTAGGTTACGGCGAGTGGTTCCTCGATGCGCTGGGCATGTTGCACGACAAGCTTATCAGCAAAGCGGTGAAGTTCATCGGCTACTGGCCGACAGAAGGATATGAGTTCACCAGCCCGAAACCGGTTATTGCGGACGGCCAACTGTTCGTCGGCCTTGCGCTGGATGAAACAAACCAGTACGACCTGAGCGACGAGCGCCTGCAGACCTGGTGCGAACAGATCCTCGGCGAAATGGCCGAACAGTTCTCCTGATTTGACGTTACTGTTGCGCTGGCTGTTGTAAAATAGTCCGGCGCAAATCCCGCCACTCTCCCGTATCCATACTATCTGCCGCCAGCCACAGGTGCATTTTCTTGCGTCCATCGACCCGCCGCAGACGCAGCATCATGCCGCTGTTCAGCACCCAGGGTGTACCCAGCAGGTCCCACTCCTGATTTTGCCAGCGTAGACGAGAATCTATCAGCAGTTTTATCTCTCCCTGAGTGCCGTTAATCCGCCGCTGGCTGCGCACGCAGTCGAATACCACCAGCGACAGTAACAGAAGCCATAATGGCGTATAGCTCAGCGGCCAGGGCATCAGCAAAATAAAAGCCGCCACCAGGCCGTGGAGTAATAAAGAGACCCATTGCGCGCGCCATGAGACGCGTAGATCAGATTGCCACAGGACCACGTTCCCGATTCCGTGTTTGAATAAGTTGCACCATCCGTTGCATTTCCGCATCCGCTGGCTTGCCATGATTCATTAACCAGTTGAACAAATCCGGGTCGTCGCACTCCAGAAGATGAATAAACAGCGCTTTATCGCCGTCGCTCAGAGTGTCGTACTCATACTCAAAAAACGGCATGATGGAAATATCGAGCTCACGCATTCCCCGACGGCATGCCCAGTGGATTCGGGCCTTATTGTTGATGTCCATGTTGTCCTTCCTGAATATCGATACAAAGTAGTTTAACGCGTTTTATTCACTTACATTACAGCAATATTGGTAATTGCGGCGTTGTTTCAGAGAAACTCCTCACAGAATGCAAGGTATTACATTATTTTCCCCGCCGCTGCGTAAAACAGAATAATGGCACAAATGGACTTCGGAAAGCGCTTGCAATGCGCAATAGCTCTTTTACCATTAGTCATTAACACTGCGTTAAGCTATTCAGGACATGACTATGGCTTTTACTCCTTTTCCTCCACGCCAGCCCTCTTCTTCTGCACGTTTGCCGTTAACGCTGATGACCCTTGATGACTGGGCGCTGGCGACACTTAGCGGTAAAGACGGCGAAAGTTATTTGCAGGGCCAGGTGACGGCAGATGTCGCACAATTGACCGAACATCAGCATTTGCTGGTGGCGCATTGTGATCCGAAAGGCAAGATGTGGAGCAATCTGCGTCTGTTCCGCGAACCGGAAGGCTTCGCCTGGATTGAGCGCCGCAATCTGCGCGACGCGCAGCTCACCGAACTTAAGAAATACGCCGTGTTCTCGAAAGTGAGCATTGCCGCTGACGACAGCCGTGTGCTGCTCGGCGTGGCCGGTTTCCAGGCGCGCGCGGCGCTGGCGAATATCTTTGCGACGCTTCCAGATAACGAAAATCACACCGTTCGCGACGGTGACAGCACCCTGCTGTGGCTGGAATACCCTGCCGAGCGTTTCCTGCTGGTTGTCAGTGAAGAAACGGCGCAGCGCGTGACCGACGCACTGCGTGGCGAAGCCGCGCTGAACAATAGCCAGCAATGGCTGGCGCTGAATATCGAAGCCGGTCTGCCGGTTATCGACACGGTAAACAGCGCGCAGTTTATTCCGCAGGCCACAAATATTCAGGCGCTTGGCGGCATCAGCTTTAAGAAAGGCTGCTATACCGGTCAGGAAATGGTGGCCCGTGCGAAATTCCGCGGCGCTAACAAGCGTGCGCTGTGGTCTCTGGCAGGAAGCGCCAGCCGCGTGCCGGAAGCCGGTGAAGACCTCGAACTGCAGATGGGTGAAAACTGGCGTCGGACAGGCACCGTGCTGGCAGCCGTTCAGCTCGATGATGGGAGCGTGCGTGTTCAGGTGGTGATGAACAACGACATGGAGCCTGACAGCGTGTTCCGCGTGCGTGATGATGCGGGCTCACTGCACATTGAACCGTTACCGTACTCACTCGAAGAAGCCTGACGAACCTGTCGTCGGGTTTAATTCGGCCTGACGACAGCAATTTTATACAAAACAGACGCGGAGGGGTGACATGTCTTTGAAAAACAAAGAGCAAACTCACTTCCACCGCATCGATGCGCTGGGTGGTATCGATATGCTGCAGGCGCGCTATTACAAGCAGCGCTTTGCCCGGCATGTGCATGACACTTTCTGCATCGGCGTTATCGATCAGGGTGCGCAGCGCTTTTACCGTTCCGGAGCCGAGCACGTGGCGCCGCGCGGAGACATCATTATCGTTAACGCCGACGATGTGCATACCGGCAGCTCTGAGCTTGAGCACGGCTGGGCATATCGCGCTATTTATCCGCACCCGGATATGTTGAATAACATTCTCCGCCAGGTGCCGGACGGCAAAGATTTCATCCCCTGGTTCCCCGACGCGGTTATTCACGATCCTGGCCTTTCAGAGCAGCTCCTGCTGACCTTCAGCATGCTCGATAAAGAAGGCAATAATCTGCTGAAAGAGACCCTGCTGCTCTCTTCCCTGACGCTGCTCAGCGTGCGTTATAGCCGAACGCGTAAAGCACCACTTGAACTTCCGGCGGCAACTCAACGCATTCTACGCGCGAAAGATTTCATGGATAGCTGCCCGGAAGAGGACCATACGCTGACCCGTCTGGCAGAACTCGCGGGGCTTAGCCACTGGCATTTCCTCAGACAATTTAAAGTGATCACCGGCATGACTCCGCACGCCTACCTGGTACAAGCGCGTCTGCGTAAAGCCCGCACGCTGCTGCGCCAGGGGTTAACCATTCTCGATACGTCTATCATCTGCGGCTTCACCGATCAGAGCCATTTCCACCGCCATTTTAAAAACTCCATCGGCCTGACGCCGGGCGAATTCATCAAGGCTTGACCTTGTATAGCCAAAATAATTCGAGTTGCATTGAGGCAGCCAGGTCGTTCATCGCGATGAGCTTACATTAGTAAGTGATTCGGGTGAGCGAACGCAGCCAACAAAGATGCGGCTTGAAGTATGACGGCTATAAGCAATAACGTTCAATACACTGTTCCGCTGCTCCTATAACGTTAACGGCATGTTCGTAAAGCCAGTGACGTATCCCATGAGAAAAGCCATCGCTGAATCCAGCGCGTATAATGAGCTGCAAAGTTCATCCCGTTCATCCTTCATGCGCGGTGCGATAGAGATGCTACCGCTGTGTGTGTCGGTTATCCCTTGGGGGATCCTCGCCGGTTCGATGGCGATTCAGGCAGGGCTGTCGTTCTGGCAAAGCATGGGTATGTCGGCGATAATCTTTGCCGGAGCCGCGCAGCTGGTCACACTTGGACTGACCATGACCGGTGCCAGCGTGTTAACCATTATCGTGTCGGTATTTTTCATTACCTCTCAGCACTTTATTTATGGTCTGACACTGCGGGAGTTTGTTTCCTGCCTGAAAGCAAAATTACGTCTGCCGATCGGCTTTTTATTAACCGATGAATTATTTGCCCTGAGTGAAACGAAAGACAAACGCGCGGAATTAACGCCGGGATATATGATAGGCGCCGGGCTAACGTTTTATCTGTCGTGGAATATATTCAGCTTTATGGGCATTCTCATGGCATCGTCAGTGCCAGACCTCGACAAATATCATTTAGATTATTCCATCGTGGCCACCTTTATTACCATCGTGGTACCGATGATCAAAAAAATCAGTACCCTGGCGGGCGTGACTATCTCGCTGGTGCTGTCGATGCTGCTGAGTTACTACCAGTTTGAAGGTGCCATAGTGGTGGCAGGCCTGTGCGGCATGCTCTCTGCGGTCGTTATATCCGCTATCGCCAAGGAGAAATAAATGAGCTGGATCCTGATTCTGACCCTGGCGTCCATTGTCTTTTTCAATCGCTACGTATTTCTTGAACCGAATGTGCCGTTGAAAATACCGGGAATTATTAGTAAAGCCTTAAAGTATTCCGCGCCGTGTTTACTGACGGCTATTTGTGGCCCAATTATTTTGATGGATCACGGCGTGGTTCGGGCTTTTCCCCTGAATCCTTATTTTGTGGCCGCCATTTTTAGCATCATCATTTCACTTGTCATCCGCAATATTGTCAGCGCCGTGATATTAAGCCTGGCGATATTTTATGGCATTAATTATGTTTTACAATAAGTTCAAGGCGATGCACAAGGCCATCCCGCCAGAGGTCAGCCATATGGACTGCCCTCCGGGAGGTTTAGCCGTCCCCGGAGATCAAACTTTCCCGACGTAGAGATAAATTGCCAGAAAATGGCAGACACTGCCCCCAAGAACAAAGCCATGCCAGATGGCGTGATTGTAGGGGATACGCTTGCAGACATAGAAGATGACCCCGAGAGAGTAAATCACCCCACCTGCGGCCAGTAGTGTGATGCCACCCGCCGACAGCTTCACCGCCAGTTGATACACCACAATCAGCGACAGCCAGCCCATCGTCAGGTAGGTCACCAGCGACAATACTTTAAACCGATGCGCGATAGTTAGCTTGAACAGAATGCCGAGCAGCGCCAGGCTCCAGATAACAACCATTAGTCCGCGCGCGAGTCCGGAATCCAGTCCCACCAGCAGAAACGGCGTGTAGGTCCCGGCAATCAACAGATAAATCGCGCAGTGGTCGAATTTCTTCAGCCAGAGTTTAGCGCGCTGATGTGGGACGGCGTGGTACAGCGTGGACGCGAGAAACAGCAGGATCATGCTGCCGCCATAAAGACTGTAGCTGGCAATCGCCGTTGTGCTGGCGTTGGCATCCACGGCTTGCACCAGCAGCAACACCAGACCGACAATCCCGAACACCAGCCCGATTCCGTGGCTGATGCTATTGGCGATTTCCTCCGCCAGTGAATAACCCTGCGTAATTAATGGTTTGCTAACCATGTTGCACTCCGAGAGGATAAAAATACGATAACGCATCACTAGCCTATCTGAGAATGATTCCAGTGAACACCTGTTAGCTAAAATAAAAAGACACCATTTAACAAAACATTAAAAATCATAAAGTTAAATGCCATTTTCAACGCACAGATGTTTCCTAAAAATCAAACACACTGAAATTCAATGACATAAAATTGCTGCTGATCGGGGTAGATCTCCGCAATCACCGCTTTCAGTTCAGGCAGCGTCATATTTTCCTGCTGCGCGTGTTGTTCGGTCAGGGAATCCAGGGTCACTTCTGAAGTGGCGGTCACTTTGATGGTGCAAAAATAACCATCATCTTCAAAACGCCCTACGCGCAGGACATCGCCGGTTTTGAAGTGTGATTCGCTGGCATCCCGGATGGTGATGGTCTTACGCCCGGCCAGAATGTCTTCCTGAAAGCGTTGAAAAAAAGTGATGTCGTTCGGGGCCATGTTATGATTCCTGTATTGAATTTGCCGGATGAGGTGCCTGTCAACGTGAGTCTTTTCTCCCACGCCGCCATCGCAAGTCTCAACAATCTTGAGATGATGGTCTATCAGTATGTCATTAAAAATCGTGACAAAGTCATGTATATGACGATTCGTGAACTGGCCGATGTGGCGGGCGTTTCCACAACTACCGTGCTGCGCTTCTGCCGCAAGCTCAACTGCGAAGGCTATTCCGAATTTCGGGTGCGTTTTAAACTGTATCTGGAACAAGATGAACCGCAGCAAAGTCAGTTTGCAGCCAGTGAAATTATCAGTTTTTTCAAAAGCGTCAATAATGAAGATTTTGATAAGCTCATTGATGAAGCTGTGGATATTATTCTGGCGTCGGAACGTATTATATTTGTTGGGGCGGGAACGTCTGGCGCACTAGCCAAATATGGCGCACGTTTTTTCTCTAACGTCGGAAAATTCAGTAATCATATCGACGATCCTTATTTCCCGGTCACTAATGACATGGCCAAAAATGCGCTGGCGATTGTACTTTCCGTTTCTGGTGAAACCGAAGAGATTCTGCGCTTCGCAGGTCAATTCAGTCTGCACCGCTGTAAGGTGCTCTCAATCACCAGTCACGAGCACTCACGACTGGCCAAACTCGCTGATTTTAATCTCTCCTGGCATATATCGCCGATCCGTATTGGTGGCGTCTACGATATTACAACACAAATACCCGTCATATATATTCTCGAAACTCTCGGACGTAAATTGGCGAAAAAACTGGCATAAAAAAACGCCCTGTTTTTTGGATGTAACAAATTACCCAACGGTGGATTTGTTATATCGTGACATTTCACGCCCCTTTGTTAGACTCATTCTTAAGACGCAATATTATGGGAATGACAACGATGAAAAAATTAACCTTACCTAAAGACTTTTTATGGGGTGGCGCAGTGGCGGCACACCAGGTTGAAGGCGGCTGGAACAAAGGCGGCAAAGGCCCGAGCATTTGTGACGTGCTGACCGGCGGCGCGCACGGCGTGCCACGCGAGATTACGGACCAGGTTGAGCCGGGAAAATACTACCCAAACCACGAAGCCGTCGAATTCTATAGCCACTACAAAGAAGACATTAAGCTGTTCGCTGAAATGGGCTTCAAATGCTTCCGCACCTCAATTGCCTGGACCCGAATATTCCCGAAAGGCGACGAAACTCAGCCGAATGAAGAAGGGCTGAAATTCTACGACGACATGTTCGACGAATTGCTTAGGTACAACATTGAACCGGTGATCACCCTTTCCCACTTCGAGATGCCGCTGCATCTGGTGCAGGAATACGGCGGCTGGACTAACCGAAAAGTGGTTGATTTCTTTGTGCGTTTTTCCGAAGTGGTGTTTGAGCGATATAAGAATAAGGTCAAATACTGGATGACCTTCAACGAAATCAATAACCAGCGTAACTGGCGTGCGCCGCTGTTCGGCTACTGCTGCTCCGGCGTGGTCTATACCGAGCACGACAACCCGGAAGAAGTGATGTATCAGGTGTTGCATCACCAGTTCGTTGCTAGCGCGCTGGCGGTTAAAGCGGCTCGTGACATTAACCCGGAAATGCAGGTAGGTTGCATGCTGGCGATGGTGCCGCTGTATCCGTTCTCCTGCAAACCGGATGACATGATGTTTGCCCAGGAATCCATGCGCGAGCGCTACGTCTTTACCGATGTGCAGCTGCGCGGCTATTACCCGACCTATGTGCTCAATGAATGGGAACGCCGTGGATTTAACATTGCCATGGAAGACGGCGATGCGGAGATCCTGCGCGATGGTACCTGCGCGTACCTCGGTTTCAGCTACTACATGACCAACGCGGTGAAAGCAGAAGGCGGCAGCGGTGATGCGATTTCAGGCTTCGAAGGCAGCGTGCCGAACCCGCACGTGAAAGCCTCCGACTGGGGCTGGCAGATTGACCCGGTTGGCCTGCGTTACGCAATGTGCGAGCTGTATGAGCGTTATCAGAAGCCCCTGTTCATCGTTGAAAACGGTTTTGGCGCCTATGACAAAGTCGAAGAAGACGGCAGCATTAATGATGATTACCGTATTGATTATCTGCGGGCGCACGTGGAAGAGATGATGAAAGCGGTGACGCACGACGGCGTGGACCTGATGGGCTACACCCCGTGGGGTTGTATTGATTGCGTCTCCTTCACCACCGGCCAGTACAGCAAACGCTACGGCTTCATTTATGTGAACAAGCATGATGACGGTACTGGCGATATGGCGCGTTCACGTAAGAAAAGCTTTAACTGGTATAAAGAAGTGATCGCCAGCAACGGTGAGAATATTTAACCCTTTATGCCGGGCGGCGCTACGCTTGCACCGGCCTACAATCACGTAGACCCGGTCAGCGCAGCAGCGCCACCGGGCACGTTATTTCCCACCCGCTAACTCCAAAAAGCTGCCAGTCACATACGACGCTTTATCGCTCAACAGCCAGACAATCGCCTGGGCCACTTCTTCGGGCTGGCCGCCACGCTGCATCGGCAATGCGGATTTCACGCGATCCACGCGCCCTGGCTCACCGCCTGAGGCATGCATCTCGGTATAAATAAGCCCAGGACGCACACAGTTCACGCGAATACCTTGCGCCGCCACTTCCAGCGCCAGCCCGGTGGTGAGCGAGTCGACTGCCCCTTTTGACGCCGCGTAATCAACATATTCGAAAGGCGCGCCCAGCCGGGATGCCGCAGAAGAAACGTTGACGATAGCCCCGCCCTTTCCGCCGTGTTTATGCGACATACGCTTCACCGCTTCGCGGCTGCAAAGGAAATACCCGGTGACGTTGGTGGCCAGCACGTGATTAATTCGCTCGGCGGTCAGGTTTTCGATGGTGCTCTGCTGAAACAAAATCCCGGCGTTATTGACCAGCGCCGTCAGCGACTCGCCTTCTCTGTCGAGCGCCTCAAACAGCGTCATCACCTGTGCTTCATCGCTGATGTCCGCGCGCACGGCGAACGCTTTTCCGCCGTTTTCGATAATCTCGTTCACCACCTGCGTGGCGGCTTTAACGTTATGGTGATAATTCACCGCGACGGTGTAGCCTTCCTGCGCCAGTTGTAACGCTGTCGCTTTGCCAATTCCCCGGCTGGCGCCAGTGACCAGTGCAATACCCATGTTGTTCTCCCAAAAGAAAGGGCGCCGAAGCGCCCTTAACCAAGAGTGTGTTCAGCCAATTACTGATATTCGCTCATCGGTACACACGAGCAGAACAGGTTGCGGTCGCCGTAGACGTCGTCGAGACGTTTCACGGTTGGCCAGTACTTGTTCGCCATGCCTGCCGGGAAGACGGCCACTTCGCGGCTGTAGCCGTGGTTCCACTCAGCCACCAGCTCGTTCTGGGTGTGCGGCGCGTTCACCAGCGGGTTATCTTCCAGCAGCCATTCACCCTGCTGTACGCGGCTGATTTCATTGCGGATAGCCAGCATTGCGTCGACGAAGCGGTCAATTTCGACTTTGCTTTCCGATTCCGTTGGCTCAACCATCAGCGTGCCCGCTACCGGGAAGGACATGGTCGGCGCGTGGAAACCGTAGTCGATCAGACGCTTAGCAATATCCAGCTCGCTGATGCCGGTCTCTTCTTTCAGTGGACGAATGTCGAGAATACATTCGTGCGCCACGCGACCATCGCGCCCCGTATACAGCACCGGATACGCATCTTGCAGGCGGGTCGCAATGTAGTTGGCGTTAAGAATCGCCACCTGGCTCGCCTGCTTCAGACCTTGAGCACCCATCATGCGGATGTACATCCAGCTGATTGGCAGAATGGATGCGCTGCCGAACGGCGCTGCAGAAACCGCGCCCTGGCGAGTCAACATGCCTTCGATTTGTACCACGCTGTGGCCTGGTACGAACGGTGCCAGATGCGCTTTCACACCAATCGGTCCCATGCCTGGGCCGCCGCCGCCGTGCGGGATGCAGAAGGTTTTGTGCAGGTTGAGGTGAGAAACGTCCGCGCCGATAAAGCCTGGCGAGGTGATACCCACCTGGGCGTTCATGTTAGCGCCGTCGAGGTAAACCTGGCCGCCAAACTGATGCACGATTTCGCAGACTTCACGGATGGTTTCTTCGTACACACCATGAGTGGACGGGTAGGTCACCATGATGCAAGAGAGGTTCTCGCCCGCCTGCCCTGCCTTTTCGCGCAGGTCAGCCAGGTCGATATTACCCTGTTTGTCGCAGGCCACGACCACGACCTGCATGCCCGCCATTTGCGCGGAAGCCGGGTTGGTGCCGTGGGCTGAACTTGGGATCAGACAGATATCGCGATGACCATCGTTGCGGCTTTCGTGGTAATGACGAATCGCCAGCAGGCCTGCGTACTCACCCTGTGCGCCAGAATTCGGCTGCATGCACAGTGCGTCGTATCCGGTCAGTTTCACCAGCCAGTCGGATAACTGGTTGATCATCTGATGATAGCCTTCAGCCTGATCTGCCGGGCAGAACGGGTGCAGTTCAGCAAATTCCGGCCAGGTGATTGGGATCATTTCCGCTGCGGCGTTGAGCTTCATGGTGCAGGATCCCAGTGGGATCATCGCCTGGTTCAGCGCCAGATCTTTGCGCTCCAGCGAGTGCATGTAGCGCATCATCTCGGTTTCGCTGTGGTAGCGGTTGAACACCGGATGGGTCAGGATTTCGTCTTCACGCAGCATCGCCTGCGGAATAGAGCGACTGTCGTGCGCCACGTCTTTATCCAGGCTGTCGATGTTCAGGCCGTGATCGTCACCCACGATAACGGTCAGCAGCGCCAGCACGTCTTCGCGAGTGGTGGTTTCATCCAGCGTGATACCGACCGCGTGATGAATGTCACTGCGCAGGTTGATTTCTGCGGCTTCTGCACGGGCCAGTACGGCGGCTTTGTCGGCCACTTCAACACACAGGGTGTCGAAGTAGTGTTCGTGACGCAGCTTCAGGCCTTTCTGTTGCAGACCGGTCGCCAGGATATCGGTCAGGCGATGAATACGCCCGGCAATACGCTTCAGGCCCACCGGACCGTGGAACACGGCGTACAGACTGGCGATGTTGGCCAGCAGCACCTGAGAGGTACAGATATTGGAGTTCGCTTTCTCGCGGCGGATGTGCTGCTCACGGGTCTGCATCGCCATGCGCAGCGCGGTGTTACCCGCGGCGTCTTTAGACACGCCGATAATCCGGCCTGGCATAGAGCGTTTGAATTCATCAATTGCTGCGAAGAAGGCTGCGTGTGGGCCACCGTAGCCCATCGGTACGCCAAAGCGCTGAGCGGAGCCGAACACGATATCTGCGCCCTGTTTGCCCGGCGCGGTCAGCAGGACCAGCGCCATAAAATCGGCGGCAACGCTGACAATCACTTTGCGTGCTTTCAGCTCGTTAATCAGCGGGCTGTAATCATGTACTTCACCGGTGGTACCGACCTGCTGCAACAGCACGCCGAACACATCCTGATGGTCGAGCGCTTTTTCAGCGTCGTCGACAATCACTTCAAAACCAAAGGTTTCAGCACGGGTGCGTACCACGTCCAGGGTCTGCGGATGAATATCAGCAGCAACGAAGAAGCGGTTGGCGTTTTTCAGTTTGCTGACGCGTTTAGCCATCGCCATTGCTTCCGCCGCGGCGGTGGCTTCGTCGAGCAGTGATGCAGAGGCGATATCCAGTCCGGTCAGATCAAGCGTGACGGTCTGGAAGTTCAGCAGCGCTTCCAGTCGACCCTGTGAGACTTCCGGCTGATAAGGCGTGTAGGCGGTGTACCAGCCCGGATTTTCCAGCATGTTGCGCTGAATAACCGGCGGCAGCTGCACGGCGGTGTAGCCCATGCCAATGTAAGACTTAAAGCGCTTGTTGCGACTGGCGATGCCTTTCAGCTCGGCCAGTGCGGCGAATTCGGTGGTCGCGTCACCCACCTGCGGTGGCGTCGCGAGCTGAATATCCTGCGGCACAATCTGGCCGGTCAGCGCGTCTAACGACTCTGCGCCAACGGTATTCAGCATTTCCTGTTGCTGCTGCGCATCTGGGCCAATATGGCGGTCGATGAATGCGCCGCGGTGTTCAAGCTGGCTTAAGGTCTGTGTCATGAGCGATGGTTCCTGAAACGTGCAGTGAATCGGTAATGTCTTAACTAACATGCCCGGTGGCGCTGTCGCTTACCGGGCCTACACTATGAATCCGCAAATAGTTCGCGTTGTGGGAAGGCGGCGACGCAGCAAATCCCCAGGAGCTTACATGAGTAAGTGACTGGGGTGCGCGAGGAAGCCAACGCACCCACAACGTGAAATATGAAGCGTATTTAATCGTCTAACAGCGCTTCGTACGCGGTGGCATCCAGCAGAGCGGCAACTTCTGCTTCATCGCTGGCTTTGATTTTGAAGATCCAGCCGTCGGTATACGGCTCGCTGTTAACCAGCTCTGGGGAATCGCTCAGCGCGTCGTTGACGGCCACGATTTCGCCACTGATCGGTGCATAGATATCAGAAGCCGCTTTTACGGATTCCGCTACCGCGCAGTCATCGCCAGCGTCAACGGTTTTGCCCACGTCTGGCAGGTCAACAAACACCATGTCGCCCAGCAGTTCTTGCGCATGCTCGGTGATACCTACGGTGTAGGAGCCATCGGCTTCTTTGCGCAGCCATTCATGTTCTTTGCTGTATTTCAGTTCTGCAGGTACATTGCTCATTAAAATTTCTCCAGAAAAAATAATCGATTACACGACGGCTTTGCCAGCGCGTACAAATACAGGTTTGGTTACGGTGACGGGCATTTCACGGTTACGGATTTGAACCACTGCCGTTTCACCGATGCCCGCAGGCACGCGAGCCAGCGCAATGCTGTAGCCCAGCGTTGGCGAGAACGTGCCGCTGGTGATCACGCCTTCACGCTGATTGCCCTGCGCATCGGTAAAGCGCACCGGCAGTTCGCCACGCAGTACACCTTTCTCGGTCATCACCAGACCAACTAATTGTTCGGTGCCGTGCTCACGCTGAGCTTCCAGCGCATCGCGGCCGATAAAGTCGCGGTCTGCAGGTTCCCAGGCAATGGTCCAGCCCATGTTGGCCGCCAGCGGAGAAACACCTTCGTCCATCTCCTGACCGTACAGATTCATACCCGCTTCCAGACGCAGCGTGTCACGCGCGCCCAGACCGCAAGGCTTCACGCCGGTTTCGACCAGCGCATGCCAGAAGTCTGCCGCTTT
This sequence comes from Scandinavium hiltneri, assembly GCF_024764835.1. Lineage (GTDB taxonomy): Bacteria > Pseudomonadota > Gammaproteobacteria > Enterobacterales > Enterobacteriaceae > Scandinavium > Scandinavium hiltneri. The sequence continues at coordinate 21,400 of NZ_JALIGE010000064.1, forward strand.
CTCATTCGGCAGCGCAATTTCATAGCCCGCTTCGCCGGTGTAGCCGGTAGTCGCGACAAACAGGTCACCTGCCTGCACGCCGAAGAATGGCTTCATGCCTTCCACCGCGCTGCGCTGTTCATCACTGAACAGGCTGGCAGCTTTAGCCTGCGCGTCCGGGCCCTGCACTGCAATCAGCGACAGATCGTCACGCACGGTGATTTCGATACCGTACGGTTCAGCGTGCTGGCTAATCCAGGCAAGGTCTTTTTCACGGGTGGCGGAGTTTACGACGAGGCGGAAATAATCTTCGGTGAGGAAATAAACAATCAGGTCATCAATGACTCCGGCAGATGCGTTGAGCATGCCGGTGTAGAGCGCTTTGCCGGGCCTGGTCAGTTTGGCAACGTCATTGGCCAGCAAATAGCGCAGGAATTCACGGGTACGGCTGCCGCGCAGGTCGACGATAGTCATGTGCGAAACATCGAACATTCCGGCGCTGGTGCGCACCGCGTTGTGCTCGTCAATCTGCGAGCCGTAATGCAGGGGCATCATCCAGCCATGGAAGTCCACCATGCGTGCGCCACATAGCGTGTGTTGTTCATACAAAGGCGTCTGTTGAGCCATCTTGTCCTCATTGAATAAGCGGGGCTACAGGTGCTTTGCGGTCTCAGATATCGCCACAAAGCCCAGCGTCGATACCGCTCTGGGCACCGACGCAAACGTTCTCTTTCGTCTGACGTTACCACCGAAAACCGCGGTAAACCATAAGGCAAAGCAATCCATCAGATTAGCTTATGCCCCAAATGTGCGAAAAACTCTACAGAACGATCGACTGGCTTTCTGCGACTAATGCCACATAAAATTAACAATGTTGCTCAGAGTTTGGTTATAAATGATATTTCATGCGGGGAATTGGGCTGATTTTTCGTAAGGGAATTCTTGTGACATTAATAAAACTAATGCGAAAAAAGCAGTGAGATTAGATTATTTCAAACGAGGGAAACACACCCGGCAGGACTGCCGGGTGAGGAAGTGTGATCGACTTAACGCAGCCAGCCAGGAAGATCGTTCAGGCCCATCGCCTGACGAATAAGCTGAGGTTTTACCCCTGGCAGCGTGTCGGCCAGTTTCAGGCCGATATCGCGGAACAGTTTCTTCGCCGGGTTGACCCCGGCAAACAGTTCGCGAAAACCCTGCATACCCGCCAGCATTAATGCCGCACTGTGCTTGCGACTGCGCTCGTAGCGGCGCAGATAGAAGTGCTGACCAAAATCTTTCCCCTGCGCATGCAGACGGCGAATTTCGTCGATCAGCTCTGCGGCATCCATAAAGCCGAGATTTACGCCCTGCCCGGCCAGCGGATGAATGGTGTGCGCCGCGTCACCAACCAGTGCCAGACGATGCGCGGCAAACTGGCGGGCATAGCGCCCGGTTAGCGGGAACACCTGCCGCTCGCTTGCCACTTCACACAGACCCAGACGGTTATCAAAGGCCACGTTCAGCGCCTGATTGAATGTCGCGTCGTCGGCCTGCTGCATTTTCGCGGCGTCGTCCGGCGCTAACGACCAGACGATGGAGCACAAATGCGGGTCGCTTAATGGCAGAAACGCCAGAATGCCTTCACCGTGAAACGCCTGACGCGCCACCGCCTGATGCGGTTCGGCGGTGCGAATGGTCGCCACCAGCGCATGATGGCGATAATCCCAGGAGGTCAGCGGAATATCCGCTTTGCCACGCAGCCAGGAGTTCGCACCATCCGCGCCAATCACCAGGCGCGCGGTCAGCATGTTGCCGTCTTTCAGCGTCAAAAAGGCCTCGTTTTCGCCCCATGCCACCTGCGCCAGTTCGGCGGGTGCCATCAGCGTGACGTCTTTACAGCGTTCCGCTTTTTTCCACAGCGCATGGTGGATCACGCCATTTTCGATGATGTGCCCTAAATGGCTATAGCCGAGGCTGGCATCATCAAACGCGATGCGCCCGAAGCTGTCTTTATCCCACACTTCCATGCCGTGATAGCAGCTGGCGCGTTCGGCCACAATGTCATTCCAGACATCGAGACGTGAAAGCAGTTTTTCACTGGCGGCGTTGATGGCGGAAACGCGAAGCTGCGGTGCGGAATCAGGCGTAACGGCCTGGGGTTGATGTTGTTCAATGACCGCCACGCGCAGTCCGCTGCCCTGCAATCCGCAGGCCACGGCGAGGCCGACCATTCCACCACCGACGATAGCGATATCTACATTTTGCACGTTGTTGTTCCTTATCTCGCTACCTGACCCAGGGTACGCTGCGCCAGCGCATCGCGCGCCGGAGTGAATAATTCCATCGCCATCAGTCCGACGTTTCGTCCAGCCACCAGCGGTGCCCAGCGATTGGCGAACAGATGGACCAGACCGTCGGTCACGCCGACCGTCGCACTTTTATCCTCGGCGCGGCGCTGTTGATACTGGCTTAACAACGCATAGTCGCCAGGATCGTTCGCCTGCGCGAGCATTTCTGCCAGCGAGATAACGTCGCGCAGCCCGAGGTTGAAGCCCTGTCCGGCAATCGGATGCAGAGTTTGCGCCGCGTTGCCTACCAGCGCCATGCGGTGCGATATCGCCCGGCTGGCAGTGGTCAGGGAAAGCGGATAGGCGTTGCGGCTGCCAGCGTGGGTAATGCGCCCGAGTCGCCAGCCAAACGCCTGCTGCAGCTCCTGGCAGAAATGAGCGTCAGACCAGCTCAGAACCTCATCACGGTTCTCCAGCGGATGGCACCACACCAGCGAACAGCGTCCGTCTGACATCGGCAACATCGCCAGCGGTCCATGTTCGGTAAAACGCTCAAACGCGCGGCCGTCGTGCGACACGGCGGTGGTCACGTTGGCGATCACGGCCAGCTGTTCGTAAGGCTGTTGCTGCCAGGCAATCCCACATTGTTCGCCGAGCGCCGAACGTGAGCCGTCTGCTGCAACCAGCAGTTTACCGGTGAGTGTAACGCCGTTATCAAGCACCACATCGACGCTGTCCTGGCTGCGGGTAAAACTGTCCACCCGCGCCGGACAATGTAAGCTCACGCCAGGCGCTTTGCGTAACAAGGCGAAAAGGCGCTGGCCGACATCGTGCAGCTCGACCACCTGCCCTAACGCAGGCAGGCTGTAATCGTCGGCATCCAGCGTAACGAAACCTGCATGGCCGCGATCGCTGACGTGAACGGTGCGAATAACCGTGGCGCATTCACGCAGTACCTGCCAGATACCTACGCGGGCCAGCTGCTGACAGGTCCCTGCGGCCAGTGCGATAGCGCGAGCATCAAAGCCCGGATGCGCCTGTGAGTCAGGTGCGACGGCTTCAACTAAATGTACCGGCAGTTTGCCCGCACTGAGATGCGAGATAGCCAGCGCCAGCGTTGCGCCGGTCATGCCGCCGCCTACGATAATCACGCTCATTGCGCGTGCGCCGCCATCAGGGCTTCGATATCGTCCGCGCGTTTTACCACGCTGGCGGTCAGATTCTCGTTGCCGTTTTCAGTTATCACAATGTCATCTTCGATACGGATGCCGATGCCACGGTATTGCTCCGGCACGTCGGCGTCCGGAGCGATATACAGCCCGGGCTCAACGGTCAGTACCATTCCCGGCTCGAGCACGCGGGAACGATCCGCGCCGTATTCGCCGACATCGTGAACGTCCAGGCCCAGCCAGTGGCTGAGGCCGTGCATGAAGAATTTGCGGTGCGCGTTGTCGGCAATCAGCGGGTCAACTTCCCCATTGAGGACGCCGAGCGATGCCAATCCGCTGACCATCACGCGCACGACTTCGCCGGTGACGTCCTGGATAGTCGTGCCTGGACGATAAAGCTTCAGGGCCGTTTCCAGCGATTCGAGCACAATGTCGTAAATTTCACGCTGCGCCGGAGTGAATTTGCCGTTCACCGGGAACGTGCGGGTGATGTCGCCCGCATAGCCACGATATTCGCAGCCCGCGTCGATCAGCACTAAATCGCCATCGCGCAGTTCAGATTCATTTTCGGTGTAATGCAGAATGCAGCCGTTTTCACCGCTGCCCACGATAGTGCTATATGACGGATAACGCGCGCCGTGGCGGGTAAATTCATGGTGAATTTCGCCTTCGAGCTGATACTCAAACATGCCCGGACGGCATTTTTCCATCGCGCGAGTGTGCCCCAGCGCAGAGATTTCCCCGGCCCGGCGCATTACTTCAATTTCTTCCGCAGATTTGAACAGGCGCATTTCGTGCACCAAAGGACGCCAGTCGACCATCGCTGCCGGGGCTTTCAGATTCTGACGCATGCCTTTGCGCAGTTTATCCAGCGCATTGAACACGATGCTGTCGGCATAAGCATATTCGCCTTGCGCGTGATACACCGCGTCCAGACCGTTCAGCAGCTGATACAGCTGCTCGTCGATTTCACTGAACGCCAGCGCACGATCCACACCCAGCCTTTCAGGCGCGGCATCCTGGCCCAGTCGGCGGCCAAACCAAATTTCTGCGGTCAGGTCACGCACGCGATTAAACAGAACGCTGTGGTTGTGGGTGTCATCACTTTTAATCAGCACTAGCACTGCTTCTGGTTCGTTAAAACCAGTGAAGTAGCTGAAATCACTGCTTTGGCGATACGGGTATTCCGTGTCGGCGCTGCGTATGGCTTCCGGTGCGGCAAAAATTAATGCCGCGCTGCCTGATGGCATCTGCGCCAGCAGCTTTTGCCGACGCTGAAGGTACTCTTGCTGAGTCATGACACCCTCCTGAGCATTCTTATTGTTAATGTAAGGTCGGTTTGCGAACTTCTGGCGCGGTCGGCTGTTGATGCGTGAAGGTATCGTGGCACAGCAAAGCGGCAACACGAACGTACTCGATGATTTCTTCGAGCGACATCTCGAGCTCTTCCTGATCCTCGTCTTCTTCATAACCCAACTGGGCAATGTTACGCAGATCGTCGATAGCTTCGCCGGTTTCACCTTTCACTTTCTCAAGCTTCGGCTGAGTAACGCCCAGGCCCAACAGGAAGTGGTTGACCCAGCCAGACAGCGCATCGGCGCGTTCAAAGACGCTGACGTTATCACCATCCGGGATGTACAGCTGGAACTGGAAACCTTCGTCTTCCAGCGCATCGCTGGTGACGGAGTGGACCTTACGCAGCACTTCAGCCAGTTCGTGACCGAAAGCCATGCCTTCGTTGGTCAGGTCATGCACCAGCGGCAGCCAGCTACTGTCTTTGTTACCGCCACACAGCATGCCGCTAATCAGTCCGTGCATTTCGGCAGGCGTTAAACCTACACCCTGTTGGGTCAGTAACTGGTTCACATCGTTGTAACCAGGCATTTCGTTCTGTATAGACATGCGCATTCGTCGTCGTTGGGGGGAAGTTTCATGTTATGCTACCACTTTGGACCCTGGTGAACCAGAAAAGGGCTTGTATGTTCACACTGGGGTAGCTATAGTGTCGCCCCTTCGCGGGCCCCGGTGCGGGCTGTGAAGGTTGCGCAGTCAATCAGCAGGAAGGTGGCATGTCTGCAGAACCCGTCGATATCCAAATTTTTGGCCGTTCACTGCGAGTGAATTGCCCGCCTGAACAAAGGGATGCCCTTAATCAGGCCGCGGACGATCTGAATCAGCGGTTGCAAGATCTAAAAGAACGCACTAGAGTCACAAATACTGAGCAGCTGGTCTTCATTGCCGCCCTGAATATCAGCTACGAGCTGACGCAGGAAAGAGCGAAGACGCGTGATTACGCTGCCAGCATGGAAACACGTATTCGGATGCTGCAACAGACCATTGAACAGGCACTTCTTGATCAAGGTCGCACAACTGAAAAGACGGGTCCAAAGTTTGAATAACACTTCATGGTTTACTATGGTAGAGTGACCCTGAAGACAAAATTTCTCTGAGATGTTCGCAAGCGGGCCAGTCCCCTGAGCCGATATTTCATACCACAAGAATGTGGCGCTCCACGGTTGGTGAGCAAGCTCGGTTCGTCCGAGAAGCCTTAAGACTGTGACGACATATTCACCTTGAACCAAGGGTTCAAGGGTTACAGCCTGCGGCGGCATCTCGGAGATTCCCTACCTTCTGTTTCTACCATGACACTCGTGCCTGACATTCCCTCAGCAAGACAAGACATTCGCCAGATTATCCGGCAGCGCAGACGCGCACTGACCTCAGTTCAACAACAGCATTTTGCCGAACAGGCTGCACATCTCATGATGGCGTATCCGCCCGTGATGATGGGCCAGAGCGTGGCGCTGTTTCTCTCTTTCGACGGTGAACTTGATACCCGCCCGCTCATTGAGCAACTCTGGCTCAGCGGAAAGAAAGTGTATCTGCCGGTTCTGCATCCTTTCAGCCCTGGAAATCTGTTGTTCCTTTATTACCATCCCCATTCCGAACTGGTTGTGAACAGGCTGAAAATTCAGGAGCCGAAACTGGACGTGCGCGACGTGCTGCCGCTCAGTGAACTGGATGTGCTGATTACGCCGCTGGTGGCGTTTGACGCGCGGGGCCAACGATTAGGTATGGGCGGTGGGTTTTACGACAGGACGCTGCAAAACTGGCAACAGCACAGCCTGCAGCCGGTCGGTTACGCGCATGATTGTCAGCAGGTGGATACTCTGCCTACAGAGAAGTGGGATATTCCGCTGCCCGCGGTGGTGACGCCGTCGAAAGTATGGCAGTGGTGATAAATATTTGCCCGGCGGCGCGTTGATTGCCAGGCCTACAAAACGGTACAACGTAGGCCCGGTAAGCTTTGCGCCGCCGGGCAGACACCGTTACTCAGTACAACAGGCGCGCGCGAATAGTTCCCGGAATCGCCTTCATGCTTTGCAGCGCTTTCTCCGCAACATCTTCTTCCGCTTCAATATCAATCACCACATAGCCCATCTGCGGCGTGGTTTGCAGATACTGCGCGGCAATGTTCACACTCTGTTCGGCAAAGATCTGGTTGATTGCCGTCAGCACGCCCGGACGGTTTTCGTGGATGTGCAGCAAACGACGACCACCGTGCAGCGGCAGCGAGACTTCAGGGAAGTTAACCGCTGAAAGCGTCGAACCGTTGTCGGAGTATTTTGCCAGCTTGCCCGCCACTTCCAGGCCGATGTTCTCTTGTGCTTCCTGAGTTGAACCACCAATGTGCGGCGTCAGGATTACGTTGTCGAATTCACACAATGGGGAAGTGAACGGATCGGTGTTGGTCGCAGGTTCAGTCGGGAATACATCGATTGCCGCCCCGGCCAGATGCTTACTCGCCAGCACTTCACACAGTGCAGGAATATCCACCACCGTACCGCGTGCGGCGTTGATCAGCAATGAACCCGGCTTCATCAGCGCCAGCTGCTCTGCACCCATCATGTTCTTAGTGGACGCATTCTCTGGCACGTGCAGGCTCACCACATCGCTCATGTTCAGCAGGTCAGACAGATGCTGAACCTGCGTCGCGTTGCCGAGCGGCAGCTTGTTTTCGATATCGTAGAAGAAAACGTGCATCCCCAGCGATTCCGCCAGAATACCGAGCTGCGTGCCGATATGGCCGTAACCGATAATCCCCAGCTTCTTGCCACGCGCCTCAAAGCTGCCCGCCGCCAGTTTGTTCCAGATCCCGCGGTGCGCCTTAGCGTTCGCCTCTGGAATACCGCGCAGCAGTAACAGCAGTTCGCCAATCACCAGTTCCGCCACGGAACGGGTATTCGAGAACGGCGCGTTAAAGACCGGAACGCCACGTTTCGCCGCCGCGTTCAAATCGACCTGATTGGTGCCGATGCAGAAACAGCCGATGGCTACCAGTTTCTCCGCCGCCTGAATAATATCTTCAGTCAGTTGAGTACGGGAGCGCAGGCCGATGAAATGGGCATCACGGATCGATTCTTTCAGCTGCTCTGCGTCGAGCGCGCCTTTGTGATATTCAATGTTGGTGTAGCCTGCTGCACGAAGGTTATCGAGTGCTTTTTGATGCACGCCTTCCACCAGCAGAAACTTAATCTTGTCTTTTTCCAGTGATACCTTAGCCATTTCCCCGCCCTGTCTGTCTTGTATCGTTGTTGTGGTGAACGAACGTCCACCTCAGCAACATATCAAAAAAAACTATTGCAGCAATATGAACGTTTGCGTCGGCGTGCTGAAGAAATGTCATTCAGCGGAAATTAGCAGCATAAAATGCTGGATGGGTAGATTGAGGCAGCGAGTTAATCAGCAGCAGTCGATAAATGTGACACAAGTCACCGAATTTCGCCTGGCGAAAATTTTTTACGGGAGCCAGGCGGCTCCCGTCAGATCATTTCACGATAGTTTTGACACCTTCGGCGGTACCAATCAACGCGACATCCGCGCCACGGTTGGCGAACAGGCCGACGGTCACCACGCCAGGGATCGCGTTAATCGCGTTTTCCAGCGCAATCGCATCGAGGATCTCCAGGCCGTGCACGTCAAGGATGACGTTGCCGTTATCAGTCACCACGTTTTGACGATATTCCGGGCGACCGCCCAGTTTCACCAGCTGACGTGCCACCGCGCTGCGCGCCATCGGGATAACTTCCACCGGCAGCGGGAAATTGCCGAGGATAGCCACCTGCTTGGAGGCATCGGCAATGCAGATAAACTTGTCGGCAACGGAGGCGATGATTTTCTCGCGAGTCAGCGCCGCACCGCCGCCTTTGATCATCTGCATGTTTCCGTTAATCTCATCAGCACCATCAACGTAGACGCCCAGGCTGTCCACTTCGTTGAGATCAAACACGTGAATACCTAAGCTTTTCAGCTTTTCGGTAGAAGCGTCCGAGCTGGAAACGGCACCTTCAATCTGGCCTTTCATGGTGCCCAGCGCGTCGATAAAGTGCGCCGCGGTCGAGCCCGTGCCAACACCGACGATGGTTCCCGGTTGTACATAGTGAAGTGCTGCCCAGCCAACTGCTTTTTTCAGTTCATCCTGCGTCATGATTTTTGCCTGTGATGTGATGGGATGCCGCGCATTATAGACTATTCACCCCAGAAATGTCCTTGCAGACGCCAGGTGTTGCGGCCCCAATTTGGTCCTGTATCTAACGTAAATTTATGTCATAGTGCGGATAACACAAGATGAGGAGTCAGTCAGAGCAATGAAACGTCCGGACTACAGAACACTACAGGCATTGGATGCGGTTATTCGGGAACGCGGGTTTGAACGCGCCGCACAAAAGCTGTGTATTACCCAGTCCGCCGTCTCTCAGCGAATCAAACAGCTGGAAAACATGTTCGGACAGCCTTTACTGGTGCGAACCGTGCCTCCTCGTCCGACCGAGCAAGGGCAGAAACTGCTGGCGCTGCTGCGTCAGGTTGAGCTGCTGGAGGAAGAGTGGCTGGGCGATGAACAAACTGGCTCCACGCCGCTGCTGCTGTCGCTGGCGGTCAACGCAGACAGTCTGGCAACCTGGCTGCTGCCCGCACTGTCTGCGGTACTGTCTGATTCGCCGATTCGTCTGAACCTTCAGGTTGAAGATGAAACGCGTACGCAGGAACGCCTGCGTCGTGGAGAAGTAGTGGGTGCGGTCAGTATCCAGCCACAGGCGCTGCCAAGTTGTCTGGTCGATCAGCTCGGCGCGCTCGATTATCTTTTCGTCGCGTCAAAGTCATTTGCGCAACGCTACTTCCCCAACGGCGTAACGCGCTCTGCCCTGCTGAAAGCACCGGTGGTGGCGTTTGACCATCTCGATGATATGCATCAGGCCTTTTTACAGCAGAACTTCGATCTGCCGCCGGGCAGCGTACCGTGCCATATCGTGAACTCGTCGGAAGCCTTCGTGCAGCTGGCGCGTCAGGGCACCACCTGCTGTATGATCCCGCATCTGCAAATCGAGCGTGAGCTGGACAGCGGTGAGCTTATCAACCTGACGCCGGGCCTGTTCCAGCGCCGGATGCTGTACTGGCACCGCTTTGCGCCGGAAAGCCGCATGATGCGTCGGGTAACCGATGCCCTGCTGGAATACGGGCACAAAGTTCTGCGCCAGGACTGATCAAAAACGCCGGGTTTCCCCGGCGTTTTCATTTATAGCACTACGGCTTTTTATTCCGCTTTTTTCTGCGGTTCAGCCTGCGTCGGTTCGAGCTGGAAGACAACGTCTACCTGGTCGTCGAACTGAATAGTTGGCTGTTCGTAGGTTTCCTGCGCGGAAGGTGCTGCTGCTGCATCGGCCTTCATCATGCGAACCATTGGGCTCGGCTGATAGTTAGACACGTGATAGCGCACGCTATAGACCGGGCCGAGTTTGGCGTTAAAGCCGGAGGCCAGCTCTTTTGCCTGATGCACAGCATCGTCAATCGCCGCTTTACGGGCTTTGTCTTTGTACTCTTCCGGTTGCGCAACGCCAAGCGATACGGAACGGATTTCATTCAGACCCGCTTTCAGCGCGCCGTCCAGCAACGAATTGAGCTTATCCAGCTGACGCAGCGTGACTTCAACGGTACGCACCGCGCGGTATCCTTTCAGAATGCTTTTGCCGTTCTGATAGTCATAATCCGGCTGAGTGCGGAGATTGGCAGAACTGATGTCTTTTTTAGCGACATCGTTTTTCTCAAGGAAAGAGAGATACTGGGCTACGCGATCATCGGCCTGTTTCTTCGCCGTTGCAGCATCTTTTGCCGCCACGTTGACTTCAATCGCCAAGGTCGCGATATCAGGCGCTGCGTCTACGCTTGCCGTTCCGGAGGTCACAATGTGCGGTCCATCTGGCAACTCATTTGCCTGTACCGACATCGCACCGAATCCCACTAATGCCGCCAGGGCCATCACTTTAAACTTCACCGTCGTTCCTCCTTGTTACGTCTTGACCCCAAAACAGGGCGCATGCCTGCAAGCTTAGCTTCTGAGGCCTAAATGTCCATAAGACAAGGCTTAGTTGAACAAGGCGTGAACATGTGAGATGCCCTCTTTCGCCAGCTGGAAAGCGATAAACCACATCACCAGGCCGACCAGGATATTAATGGTACGCTGCGCTTTGGCAGTACGTAAACGCGGAGCCAGCCAGGCGGCGAGCAGCGCCAGACCAAAGAACCACAGGAAAGATGCACTCACGGTACCAAGCGCGAACCAGCGTTTTGGCTCTGCGCCCAACTGCCCGCCGAGGCTACCGAGCACGACGAAGGTGTCCAGATAAACATGCGGATTAAGCCAGGTCACCGCCAGCATGGTGGCAATAATCTTCCAGCGGCCCTGCTTCATCACTTCTGCGGTCGCCAGTTCCAGATTGCTGCCCATCGCCGTTTTCTGCGCGCCAAATCCGTACCATAACAGGAACGCAACGCCGCCCCAGGTGACGAACGCCAGCAACCACGGCGACTGCATCAGTAACGCGCTGCCGCCAAACACGCCGGCGCATATCAACACCAAATCACTGACCGCACAAAGGAAGGCAATCATGATGTGATACTGACGGCGAATACCCTGGTTCATGACAAACGCATTCTGCGGGCCAAGAGGAAGGATCATAGCCGCGCCGAGGACAAGCCCCTGAATATAATAAGATAACACGATAGTTTTACTCACGAACATTCGTTAATGACGAGACTATAACGCGCGATCTCCATTAGCGGAAATGGATAATACTAATCCCTTATTAACCTAACTAATAATGTACATTCCTTGCGCGAATGCATATTCATGCATAAGGTGTGCGTTATACTGCACATTGTACTTTCCTGGTGACCTTCCCTTTCACTTGCTCAAGGACAGATCATGAAATTAAAGACATTTTTAGTGCAGAGCGCTGCCCTCGCCCTGCTCATTTCGATATCGCCGGTTCAAGCGGAAACCGTATTGCGCTACACCGATCACGAACCGCTCAGCAACATGCGCACCAAAGTGATTAAAGACGTTTTCTTTGCGGCCATCGCCGAGGAGTCACACGGACGCCTGCGCGTGGAAGATCACTGGAACGGCGAGCTGTCGGTCAGCTATGACGCGCTGAAAACGGTCAGCGAAGGGAAAATCGCGGATATGGGCATCGTGGTGCCGGAATACACCGCAGAACAATTACCGCTCCATCAGATCTTCAAAAGCTTCCCGCTGGGACCTGATAACGGCGACGCGCAGGTGGAATTCTTCCATAACGTGTTCCGTGATTTACCGCAGTTTTCCGCTGAGCTTGCCGCCAACAACCTGGTGAATCTGCAATTTTTCCTCGGCTATCCTGCGGCGTTTTTCTCCACCAGCCCTTCGCTGAAATACGACAATCTCAAAAATACCACCTGGCGCACCGCAAGCTTCTGGCATCAGGCGTATCTGGAAAATGCGGGGGCTAAGGTCGTCAAGATGCCATGGGATACGCAAATCACCGATGCATTGCGTAACGGAACGCTGAGCGGTCTGCTGGTTAATCTGGACAGTGGCGATGACATTCACGCCTGGCAGGCGGCGAAGGAGGTTCGCGTTTCTCCGCGTTTATGGATGGGGCATGTTTATTTGCTGGTGATGAACAAAACGCGCTGGGAAAACCTGCCCGAGGAAGATAAAGCCGCCATCCGCCGGGCTGCCGCGCGCACGGAGAAAACGCTGGGTGTCACGCTTGACGCCAGCCTGAAACAGATGACTCAGAATATGAGCCAGCAAGGCGCGCATGTCCGCACTCTGACGCCAGAGGAGCTGAACACCTGGCAGCGCACCAGTCGTTATCAGGCCGTTCAGGCCGATTGGGTGAAGAAACAGGAAGCCAACGGTGTCGCCAACGCGGGCGAAACGCTGAACGCGGTGGCAAAGCAGCTTCATACGATAACCAAAGAATGATGTAAAAAAGCCCGCTCGCGGCGGGCTTGCGTTCAGTAATGAGCCGAAATTACGCGGCTTCTGACTGTTCTTTCACGTGTTTGAAATTCACATCCATCCGCGGATGCGCGAAGTTGATGCCATGGGCATCGAAGTCACGCTTCGTACGCTCAAGCACATCCCAGTATACGTTTTGCAGGTCGCCACTTTTACTCCAGGCGCGAACGACAAAGTTCATGGAAGATGGCCCTAACTCGTTCAGACGCACGGTGATGTCACGATCTTTCAGAATGCGCTCATCAGACTCGACGATATGGGTCAGCAGCTGCTTCACCTTATCGATATCGGAATCATACGCCACGCCAATAATGAATTCGTTACGGCGTACCGGCTCGCGGGAGAAGTTGATGATGTTCCCGGCGATGATTTTCCCGTTCGGGATAACCACGATTTTTCCGTCGATGGTGCGCATGGTGGTGGAGAAAATCTGTACATTGAGCACGGTACCGGCCACGCCGCCGAGATCAACATATTCACCCGCACGGAACGGACGGAACATCACCAGCAGCACGCCGGCCGCCAGATTGGAGAGCGAGCCTTGCAGTGCCAGGCCAACGGCCAAACCTGCGGCACCGAGAACGGCAATAACCGATGCGGTCTGCACGCCGACGCGACCGAGCGCGGCAATCAGGGTGAAGGCAATAATTGCATAGCGCAGCATTGCTGACAGGAAGTCAGCCACAGTGGCATCAATCTGACGCGCGCGCATCACACGGTTAACGGCATTCGAAACCAGTCGGGCGATAATCATCCCGATGACGATAATGGCGATAGCCGCGACGATATTCACCGCATAGCTCAGCAGCAGCGCCTGGTTGCGCACCAGCCATGAGCCTGCGTGGTTTATACTGTCGACAACGTTCAAATCTTCCATCTGATAATCCTTATAGCTACCCTAACGGGGAATAAAACTCGACGAACCTGCAAACAGGCAGTCCGTTAAGGGTAAACAAGAATTGTCCGCTTTGCCAAGTAGTTCACAGAATTAAGCAAAATTATCCTGTTGAAAAGCCAATAAAAAAGCCCGCTAAATAGCGGGCTTAGGGCAGAAATCAGCGTTCAAAAATTACAGAACGTCAACCGCGTTCAGTTCTTTGAATGCCTGCTCAAGACGAGTAATCATAGAGGTCTGAGCAGCACGCAGCCATACGCGTGGATCGTAGTATTTCTTGTTCGGCTGGTCGTCGCCTTTCGGGTTGCCCAGCTGGCCCTGCAGGTAAGCTTCGTTTTCTTTGTAATAGTTCAGGATACCTTCCCAGGTTGCCCACTGGGTATCGGTATCGATGTTCATTTTGATTACGCCGTAGCTTACGGAGTCTTTAATTTCCTGAGCAGAAGAACCGGAACCGCCGTGGAAGACGAAGTTCAGGCTGTTGTGCGGCAGGTTGTGTTTCTTGGACACGAATTCCTGAGAATCACGCAGGATAGTCGGGGTCAGAACCACGTTGCCTGGCTTGTACACACCGTGCACGTTACCGAAGGAAGCAGCGATGGTGAAACGTGGGCTGATCGCATTCAGTTTGGTGTACGCGTAGTCAACGTCTTCTGGCTGAGTGTACAGAGCGGACGCGTCCATATGGCTGTTATCAACGCCATCTTCTTCACCGCCGGTGCAACCCAGTTCGATTTCCAGAGTCATGTCCATTTTGGCCATGCGCGCCAGGTATTTGGAGCAGATCTCGATGTTCTCTTCCAGAGACTCTTCGGACAGGTCAATCATGTGAGAAGAGAACAGGGGTTTACCGGTAGCAGCGAAGTGTTTTTCGCCCGCGTCCAGCAGACCGTCGATCCATGGCAGCAGTTTCTTCGCGCAGTGGTCAGTGTGCAGGATAACTGGAACACCGTAGTGCTCAGCCATCTGATGAACATGGTGTGCACCAGAGATAGCACCCAGGATAGCAGCGCCCTGAGGAACGTCAGTTTTCACGCCTTTACCTGCGATGAACGCAGCGCCGCCGTTGGAGAACTGAACGATAACAGGTGCTTTAGCTTTTGCAGCAGTTTCCAGTACGGCGTTGATGGAGTCGGTACCCACACAGTTGACCGCTGGCAGTGCAAAGTTGTTCTCTTTTGCTACCTGAAAAACTTTCTGTACGTCATCACCGGTGATTACACCTGGTTTTACGAAATCAAAAATCTTAGACATGATTGTTTGTCCTGTATCGTCGGCATTTAGAAAAAACGTTTGTGCCACCGAAGGCGTTACGGCGGCAAAAAATCAACGGGCAGGTTAACCCTGCCCGGAATCATTACTTCTTAGCGCGCTCTTCGAGCATCGCTACTGCTGGCAGAACTTTGCCTTCCACGAATTCGAGGAATGCGCCACCGCCAGTGGAGATGTAGGAGATCTTGTCGGAGATACCGAACAGGTCTATCGCAGCCAGAGTATCGCCGCCGCCTGCGATGGAGAACGCTTCGCTATCAGCGATGGCATTAGCCACGATTTCAGTACCTTTACGGAAGTTCGGGAATTCGAACACGCCAACCGGACCGTTCCACAGAATAGTTTTGGCGTTTTTCAGGATATCAGCCAGTTTCTGTGCAGAAACGTCGCCCAGGTCCAGAATCTGCTCTTCATCTTTAATGTCGTTAACAGATTTCAGGGTTGCTGGTGCAGTTTCGGAGAACTCAGTCGCCACGCGAACGTCAGTCGGAACTGGGATATCGCAGGTGGTCAGCAGACGTTTTGCTTCGTCAACCAGGTCAGCTTCGTACAGGGATTTGCCCACGTTGTGGCCCTGAGCGGCAACAAAGGTGTTGGCGATGCCACCACCAACGATCAGCTGGTCAGCAATTTTGGACAGAGAATCTAGGACGGTCAGTTTGGTAGAAACTTTAGAACCACCAACGATAGCAACCATTGGGCGAGCCGGGTTACCCAGCGCTTTGCCCAGTGCATCCAGTTCTGCTGCCAGCAGCGGGCCTGCACACGCAACATCAGCAAATTTGCCGATACCGTGGGTGGAAGCCTGTGCACGGTGTGCAGTACCGAATGCGTCCATTACGAATACGTCACACAGAGCAGCGTATTTTTTGGAGAGCGCTTCGTCGTCTTTCTTCTCGCCTTTGTTAAAGCGAACGTTTTCCAGAACCACCAGTTCACCGGCAGCAACTTCAACGCCGTCCAGGTAATCTTTTACCAGGCGAACTGGGTTAGACAGTTTGTCTTTCAGGTAGTTAACTACCGGGAGCAGAGAGAATTCTTCGTTGTACTCACCTTCGGTCGGACGACCCAGGTGAGACGTCACCATCACTTTAGCGCCCTGTTTCAGAGCCATTTCGATGGTTGGCAGGGACGCACGAATACGCGCATCGCTGGTCACTTTTCCGTCTTTAACCGGAACGTTCAGATCGGCACGGATGAAAACGCGTTTACCAGCCAGACTCAGATCGGTCATCTTAATTACAGACATGGTGAATCCTCTCGTTGATTCTAAAGTTTTGCAGACGCGACAGCGCCTTACCTGAAACCTGTATTGGCCATCGCTAACGTGGTGTCGAGCATTCGGTTAGCGAAACCCCATTCATTATCGCACCAGACCAGCGTTTTGATCAGATGCGCACCGCTGACCCGCGTCTGCGTGCCATCGACAATGGCACTGTGCGGATCGTGGTTAAAATCTATTGAGACCAACGGTAATTCCGTATAGTCAACTATACCATGAAATGCCCCCAGCGCCGCTTTTTGCAGCAACTGGTTGACTTCACACGCTTTTACCGGATGCTTCACGGTTACGCTGAGGTCGATTGCGGTGACGTTAATCGTCGGCACGCGCACGGCAATGGCTTCAAATCGGTCATTAAACTGTGGGAAAATTCTAGCGATGCCAGCAGCAAGTTTAGTATCAACTGGAATAATCGACTGACTGGCCGCACGGGTACGACGCAGGTCCGGATGATACGCATCAATAACTTGCTGATCGTGCATCGCCGAATGGATAGTCGTGACCGTTCCCGATTCAATACCCCAGGCATCGTCGAGCAATTTGATGACAGGAATAATGCAGTTGGTGGTGCAGGATGCGTTGGAGACAAGACGGTGTTCGCGTTGCAATTCGTGGTGATTGACACCGTAAACGACCGTTGCGTCGAGATCGTTGCTGCCAGGATGTGAAAAGAGCACTTTCTTAGCGCCCGCCGCCAGATGCATTTCGCCATCGGCCCGGGTGCCATACACGCCGGTGCAATCGAGCACGACATCAACACCCAGTTCCCGCCACGGCAGCGCTTCCAGCGAAGGCTCGTGTAACAGGCGAATGACGTCATCACCGACGTAAAGCTGCTCTCGTTCCTGGCGAACATCCCAGGCAAAGCGGCCATGGCTGGTGTCATATTTCAACAAATGCGCGATGCCCGCAGCATCAGCCAGTTCGTTGATTGCCACCACGGTAATTTCCGCACGACGCCCGGATTCATATAAAGCACGAACCACGTTACGTCCAATGCGACCGAAGCCATTAATCGCTACGCGTACGGTCATAGGTCTCCTGCAAGACTTTCCCTGAAGTGTGTGGCTGAGAGCGTAATCCAGCCTCACCAGGAAAGGAATCCTTGCTGTCGCAAACCGCGACTGATTGATTATTTGTCGAACATTTAATCGACTGAAACGCTTCAGCTAGAGTAAGCGAAACCTGGAATAAAGGGAATCCGTGACCCGTGACAGAAAACAGTTATCTGATCTACGTCACATTTTCCCATGCCCTTTTGCAGCGATTAAGAATAATTTACCCCTGCATTTCGCTGAGCGCTATTCACTCACGCCCATAATCAAATGAAACGATAGTCGCCTTCTTCGCTCATCGCCAGCGTCACGTCGGCAGGTACACTCTCGCTGAGAACGCGGTCGACATTTGGCCCATCGGTACGTCGATAAAAAGCTTCCGCGTCCTGCTTGCTCAGGCCGCCGGCTTGTTTTCTGGTAATGAGTCTCTGGCTCAACGTAGCCGCCGGGGCGGTGATGAAAATCGAGAAATCACAATATTCCCGCAGCTTGCACCAATCGGCATCGTCGCGCAGCAGCCAGTTACCTTCCACCACCACCAACGGCGCAGTCACCTGCAAGGCGTGCTCCTGCGGATCGTGCTTTTGCCGATCGTACTGGGGCCATGTGCCCTGCCCTTCACGGATTTGCCGTAGATTTCCCGCCAGCTTTGCGACGTCAAAGGTCTCTGGCGCGCCTTTATAGGGACGTAAACCTTCCGCGTCCAGCCAGTCGTTGTAGTGGTGAAAACCGTCCATCGGCAGCGTTTGCAGCGCCGGGAGTTCGGCGTCCTGTGCGGCGAGCCACGCCCAGAACGCCGTGAGCGTCGACTTGCCGGTACCCGGTGGCGCGCTCAGAAAAACAATCGTGCGTTGATGCGGCGCGGCGGCGTGCAGTCTCGCCAGCCTTTGCAGCAGAGGTTTATGGACGATTTCAATATCCTGTTCACTAAAATGGGCATCAACATCAATCCCATTAATGGTCAGCATTATCTTCACGGCGTTAATTCCTTGAGAATTGCCGTTACTGCGAGGGCCAACGCGGTTTTGATCATCCCGATGAAGCGGCTTTCAGAGTACAGCGCGAAATCGGCAAACTTCATGCCCTTCAGAGCGTTATACATCGGAGTGTTATCGGTTATCGCATTCACGTTACAGATAAAGTCCCAGGTCAGCTCATCAGTAAAACCCGGGGCGTTATCCTGCCCGCTCAGAAACTGATGGAACTGGGAAAAATGGGTGATATCGGCGTACAGCCATTTATCCATTTTTCCCAGCGCATAGATCAGGCGGAGCGCCACATCGAGGTCATCGAGCGGCCCACTTTGCGCAAGTAACGGCTTCACTGCATATTCCACAATTTCCTCATCGTTGTTGACGAATAACGACGGCAGAAAACGCTTAATTGCTTTTCGCAACAGCGCATTTGCCTCGCTCATAAAGGCTGGCAAAGTGTCCTGAGCGTTTAACTGCCCAAGCACTTCATCTTCAGTCAGTGCGGTCATTCGTCTCTCGATAAATCATCAGGAATGCAGGGAGTTTATAATATTACACGTTCGGTCTATACCGTTGATCAGCATAGTGTGCGTTCGCACACCTTCGTTGGTCCGGCTAATACCCTGAAGTAAATCCCCGGCGGTAACGCCGGTCGCACTGAACAAGATATCCTGGCTGCGCACCAGCTCGCCGAGGGTGTAGATACGGTTGACCGCCACGCCCATCTCCGCACAGCGGCGGCGCTCATCAGCGGCAATTTGGCGATGCTCGTCGCTTTCTCCTTTTGCCTCACAAAAATCGATAAGTTCGGCCTGCATATCGCCCGCCATCGCCGTCACCGCGCAGGCTGAGAGCACGCCTTCCGGCGCGCCCCCCACGGTAAACATCAGATCGAAAGCGTTATCTGGTTGGCAGGTGAGCACGCTGGCAGCAACATCGCCGTCCGGCAAAGCAAATACCTTTACGCCAAGGGCTGACGCTTCCTGAATGAATGCCTGAGAGCGCGGCTTATCCAGCGTGACCATTTTTAGTTCGCTCAACGGTTTGCCTAACGCACGTGCCACGTTGCGCAAATTATCACTCAGCGAGTGCGCCAGATTGATAGCCCCGCGCGCTTTGCGGTTTACCACCAGCTTTTTCATGTACATGTCCGGGGCATGCAACAGACTGCCGTGAGGAGCAAATGCCATTACCGCCAGCGCGTTACTTTGCCCCATGGCCACCATCCGGGTTCCTTCAATCGGATCCACGGCGATATCCACGCCCGGCCCGGTCCCGCTGCCGACCTGCTCACCGATATACAGCATCGGGGCATTGTCGATTTCGCCCTCGCCAATCACAATGCGGCCCTGCATTGGGATGTCATTCAGGGCCTGACGCATGGCGATCACCGCCAGGTCATCTATCGCATTCTTATCGCCGCATCCGGTTTGCGGCCAGGCCGCCAGTGCAGCCCGCTCCGTGGTGCGAATCAGCGACCACGCTAATGAGTTCATTGCGCGGCCTCCCCGGTGTCGACCCCAAACTGCGCCAACAGATATTGCTCGGCCTGCTCGTTCCAGATGCCATGCGTGGGTTCAACCAGCCGCGCCAGTTCGCGGAACAGCGGGTCGGTTTTACCCTTCTCAGCAAAATCAGCAATCGCCGTCAGCGGCATAGTGACGCTGTTATAAATAAGCTTTTTGCCGCCGGGAATGTCCGGCAGATTGAGTACCGTGTCCGGTACCGCATCCAGCCCACCAATATGCGTCACCATAAAGGAAGGTTGCAATTGCCCGGCCGCACTCAGCGCGATGGCCTCTTTCATGTCGTCCGTCGAGCCCCCCGACGTGCCGACGACGTGCGTCCGGTTGTAGTGCACGTTATAAAAGTTAAACGGCACGCTGAAGTGTTTATCCGTCGGACCGGCGAAGAAGTTCAGACAGCCATCTTCCGCCAGTAGCCCGTCCGCCAGTTCCACCACAGCAGGGACGGCAGCGTAAACGAATACGTCATCGAACCCTTCGCCGCCCGTCAGCGCGCGCAGTTCGTCCGCTGGATTTTCCATTTCGCGACTGTTGACGTAAATCAGCTCAATCCCTTTACTCGCCGCCAGCGTTACGGGCAGCAATTTCTCGGCCTGTGCCAGCCGCACGTCATCAATATCCACCACCACAATGCGCGACGGTTTTATCTCACCATTAATCGCGTAATCAATCGCACCAATACCCATTGGCCCGGCGCAGGCCAGCAACGCCAGATTTCCGCCCGCTTTAATGCCCATCTGATGGTCATAAATATACGGCGTGGTGTGATAGTTCGCTTTATAAGCGCCAATGATGCAGCACATTGGTTCCGCAAGTGACGCGGCGGCAAAATAAGAACCGCTATACGGTAATACGCAGCCAAGAGTAATAGCCTGCTCGGGAATAATCATATAGGTGGCGTTACCGCCAAAATACTCATAGCTGTAGCCCGCAGAATAACCGCTGGATAATCCCATCGCCGGTTGCAAAACAAACCGCTCACCTTTTTTATATTTACCGCTGAGATTTTTCCCCACCTCGACAATAACACCGGCACATTCATGCCCGGTAATAACAGGATGTTGTTCTAAATCATCTGGCACACGTTTATGCTCGCTGCCCAACAATGCGGCTTTCCAGGTAGATAAGCAGACGCTGTCTGAAATAACACTCACCAGCAATTCGTTATCATTTATTTCAGGTAATTCAAACTCACGGATGCGGATATCCCGCGGACCATATATAGCCGCTACTTTGGTTTTCATTATTGACCTCGACGAATGAATGAACGTTATGCGCTAAGCTGTTTAAATAATGTGTCCAACTGTGGGTCGCCGATGTAGTTATTAATTAACACCAGCGGTTTATGGCTAACGCGTTTTACGCGTCCTTCGAGACTGGCGTGGGTCACAATAATATCGGCGTCGTCAGGGACGTTTTCGATAGCATAATGTTTGACCTCGATACTCAGCCCGTTCTTTTCAAGGCGCTTGCGGAAAGTGGTCGCCCCCATCGCACTGGATCCCATTCCGGCGTCACACACGAAGGCAATGCGCTGCACGCTGGTGTAGGAAAACGCGCCTTCCTGCTTCATTGCTTTCACGCTCTTGGCCGACTCTGTGAAGGTATCTTCCCCTTGTACTTCGGTACTTTTTTCCATTTTGAGGATAAGTGACGTCACCGCGAACGATACAACCGCCCCGACGGTCACGCCTGCCAGAGTGGCGACAAACGATCCCTTTGGCGTCAGTGCCAGATAGGCAAAGATGGAGCCAGGGCTTGGGCCCGCGACCAGTCCACCGCCGAGCAGATTGAAGGTATAAATGCCTGACATCCCGCCTGCAATCATCGCCAGCAGGGTCAACGGCTTCATCAGCACATACGGGAAATAGAGTTCATGGATACCGCCGAGGAAGTGAATAATCATCGCCCCAGGTGCCGACTTTTTACTCATGCCTTTGCCAAATACCGCAAAGCCCAGCAGCAACCCCAGACCCGGCCCTGGATTCGATGCGACCATAAAGAAGATGGACTTGCCGGTTTCAGACGCCTGCTGCATACCCAGCGGATAATAAACCCCCTGATCGATAGCATTATTCAGAAACAGGATCTTAGCCGGTTCATTGATTATCGACAGCAGCGGCAAATAGCCGGTGTGCACCAGCGCTTCGATGCAGCCTTTGACGAAGGTGTTGGCGATAAGTACCGCCGGTCCAATGATTTCAAAACCCAGCAGGCACAGCAGCATCCCGGCGATACCCAGCGAGAAATTATTGATAACCATCTCAAAACCGGCGGGAATACGTTTCTCCAGCAGCCTGTCGATATGCTTAATCACTAAACCACCGAGCGGGCCCATGATCATCGCACCGATAAACATTGGGATATCCGCCCCGACAATCACCCCGAGGGTACCAATCCCGCCCATTACCGCGCCACGCTTGCCGCCGACAAGATGGCCGCCGGTTGAACCAATCATCACCGGCAGCAAATAGGTAATCATCGGGCCGACTATCCTGGCGAAATGCTCATTGGGCAACCAGCCAGTCGGGATAAATAAAGCGGTAATAAACCCCCAGGCAATAAATGCACCGATATTGGGGATGACCATGGCGGTCAAAAAGCCCCCAAAAGCCTGGACTTTTGCACGAGCAGACTTATTTTCCATAATGAAATCCTGAGAAGGAAATGGGTATCAAGCGCGGGCGAGAATATCCACGAGCTGTTCTTCAGATTGTGCCGCTAATAATTCTGAAAGATTCTCTTCTTCACACAGCAGCTCGCTTAGCGCCTGAATGGCATCGATATGTGAAGTTGAATCCGCAGCAGATAATCCGATCAATAATTTAACCGGTTCATTATCTTCACCAAACCCAACATGTTGTTTAAGTAAAGTGAGCGATAATCCTGTTTTCAGCGCACCACATTCTGGCCGGGCATGTGGCATTGCCACTCCGGGAGCCAGAATATAATACGGGCCATTATTCAACGTAGACTCTTTTATCTCCTGAACGTATTTTTCGTTAACATAACGGTGTTTTAATAACGACTCCATCGAAAAGTCGATGGCCTGTTGCCATGACTCTGCCGAGTTCCTGATCGATATCGATGACGTGGGAAAATAATCGATTAATCGCATAACGGATCCTCACATTTTATTTTCGGGGGTAGCCAGTATTAAAAACCTGGCTGATGAAAATAAAATACGCGCGGCGAGAGATGAAAGCAATCGAGGAGATTTGAGCGAGCTTTTAGCAAGCCGGATAAACTGAACAATACAAATCAATAATTTGCAACGAACAATAAAAATAGCAACTCTGTAAATGTGATTTACATCGCACATTCATAAAAAACACAAAATCAATAATTGCAATGCAGATCACACTTAAAGCATTGTCAGACGCAATTTAATTCATTCCCAAATAAAAAGGGCCGCTTGTGCGACCCTTTTCCTCTTCCATTGCTGGCAGCAGAAGAGACTTTACAGCAGTTCTTTCGCTTTCGCGACCACGTTGGCCACGGTGAAACCGAACTCTTCGAACAGCAGTTCTGCCGGAGCAGATTCGCCGAAGGACGTCATGCCGACGATAGCGCCGTTCAGACCCACATATTTGAACCAGTAATCTGCGATACCGGCTTCGATAGCCACGCGTGCCGACACGGCTTTCGGTAGCACGGATTCACGGTATGCCGCGTCCTGCTTGTCGAATGCGTCGGTAGACGGCATGGAAACCACACGCGCTTTAACGCCTTCAGCAGAGAGCTGATCCCACGCTGCAACAGCCAGTTCAACTTCAGAACCGGTTGCGATGAAGATAACCTGCGGCTGACCGTCACAATCTTTCAGAACGTATGCACCACGAGCCACGTCTGCCAGCTGCTGAGCGGTACGATCCTGTTGCGCCAGGTTCTGACGAGAAAGGATAAGCGCGGTTGGGCCATCGTGACGCTCAACGGCATATTTCCACGCCACTGCGGATTCAACCTGGTCACATGGACGCCATGTGCTCATGTTCGGCGTCACGCGCAGGGATGCCAGCTGCTCAACAGGCTGGTGAGTCGGGCCATCTTCGCCCAGACCGATAGAATCGTGGGTGTAGACCATCACCTGACGCTGTTTCATCAGCGCAGCCATACGTACGGCGTTACGAGCGTACTCAACAAACATCAGGAAGGTAGAGGTGTACGGCAGGAAACCGCCGTGCAGCGCGATACCGTTGGCAATCGCAGTCATACCGAATTCACGCACGCCGTAATGGATATAGTTACCCGCGGTGTCTTCGTTGATCGCTTTAGAACCAGACCAGATAGTCAGGTTGGACGGCGCCAGGTCAGCAGAACCGCCGAGGAACTCAGGCAGCCATGGACCAAACGCTTCGATAGCGTTCTGAGAGGCTTTACGGCTCGCGATTTTCGCTGGATTTGCCTGAAGATTCTCGATGAAAGCCTGTGCTTTTGCATCGAAATCAGCGGGCATTTCGTTCTTCATGCGACGCGTAAATTCTTTAGCTTCCTGTGGGAAGGCTTTAGCGTAGGCAGCGAACTTCTCGTTCCAGGTGGCTTCTTTAGCCTGACCTGCTTCTTTCGCATCCCACTGAGCATAGATTTCAGACGGGATTTCGAATGGCGCGTATTTCCAGCCCAGCTGCTCACGCGTTGCGGCAACTTCAGCTTCACCCAGCGGAGCACCGTGGGAATCGTGCGTACCGGCTTTGTTCGGCGAACCGAAACCGATGATGGTTTTGCACATCAGCAGAGACGGTTTGTCCGTCACTTTGCGCGCTTCTTCGACTGCACGCTTGATAGCGTCTGCGTCGTGACCGTCAACGCCAGTAACAACGTGCCAGCCGTAGGCTTCGAAACGCTGTGCGGTGTTGTCGGTGAACCAGCCTTCAACGTGACCGTCGATGGAGATGCCATTGTCGTCGTAGAACGCAACCAGTTTGCCCAGCTTCAGGGTACCCGCCAGGGAGCACACTTCGTGGGAGATACCTTCCATCATGCAGCCATCACCCATGAACGCATAGGTGAAGTGGTCGACGATGTCGTGACCTGGACGGTTGAACTGCGCGGCCATGGTTTTTTCCGCGATAGCCATACCGACTGCGTTAGCAATGCCCTGACCCAGCGGGCCAGTAGTGGTTTCGACACCGGCGGTGTAGCCCACTTCCGGGTGGCCTGGCGTTTTGGAGTGCAGCTGACGGAAGTTCTGAAGTTCAGACATCGGCAGATCGTAGCCTGTAAGGTGCAACAGGCTATAAATCAGCATAGAGCCGTGACCGTTAGACAGCACGAAGCGGTCACGATCGGCCCAGGATGGATTCTGTGGATTGTGGTTCAGGAAATCGCGCCACAGGACTTCGGCAATGTCAGCCATACCCATTGGGGCACCCGGGTGGCCGGATTTGGCTTTCTGTACTGCATCCATGCTCAGCGCACGAATAGCATTAGCAAGCTCTTTACGTGAGGACATTTTGACTCCAATCGGACTAATGAAGGCAATGCCAAAACGGCTTGACGACAGCGCGTTTTAGGCTACGCCGGAAAAAAGTGTGAACAATGTAACCCAAGCCGCAAGTCATGTACATGGAGCATCCGCGCGGTGCCTGGGAAATCTCTGGATTGTGTCTACAGGTTGCGCAATCTCCTCGCTGCCTTGTCATTATTTTCTTTATACTTTGGCTAAATTCCGTTTATTGACCCTACCCAAATAATTCGAGTCGCAGGAAGGCGGCAAGAGAGAAAATCCCGATGAGCTTACTCTGGTAAGTGATTCGGGTTTTTGAACGCAGCCAACGCATCGGCGGCTTGAAGAATGAAGGGGATAACGGAATATTTCAGATAATGGCGACCCTTAATTACGGAAAATTAATGATGAAACTGCACTCTGTGGTATTGGCCTTTGGGATAGCGAGCGTTCTGACCGGGTGTCAGAATATGGATTCAAACGGACTGATGAGTTCAGGTGCCGAAGTCTTTCAGGCTTACTCCCTGAGCGACGAACAGGTGAAAACGCTGAGCGATCAGTCCTGTAAAGAAATGGACAGCAAAGCGACTATCGCGCCTGCCGGTAGCGATTACGCCAAACGCCTGAACACCATCGCCACAGCGCTAGGTGACAACATCAACGGTCAGCCAGTGAACTATAAGGTCTACGTCACTAAAGACGTCAACGCCTTTGCGATGGCCAATGGCTGCATCCGCGTCTACAGCGGGCTGATGGACATGATGACGGATAACGAAGTCGAAGCGGTGATTGGTCACGAAATGGGTCACGTCGCACTCGGCCATGTGAAGAAAGGGATGCAGGTTGCGCTCAGCACTAACGCGTTGCGCGTGGCGGCAGCGTCTGCAGGCGGCATGATTGGCAGCCTGTCGCAGTCACAGCTTGGCGACTTGGGTGAAAAACTGGTGAACGCGCAGTTCTCCCAGCGCCAGGAATCCGAGGCGGATGACTACTCTTATGACCTGTTGCGCAAGCGCGGGATCAACCCATCGGGTCTGGCGACCAGCTTTGAAAAACTGGCGAAACTGGAAGCCGGACGTCAAAGCTCGATGCTCGACGATCACCCGGCCTCCGAAGAACGTGCGCAGCATATTCGCGATCGTATGAAGGCGGATGGGATTAAGTAAAAATATCGCCAATAACGGTCAGGCGTTATTGGCACGCTGGTTATACCCGAAATAATTCGCGTTGCATTGAGGCGGCAAGCCCGGGATCCCCGGGAGCATAGATAACTATGTGACCAGGGATCCCGGGCGCAGCCAACAAAGATGCAGCGTGAAGAATGATGGGTATAGATTACTCGCCTTTCTTCGCCGCCTGGATATACAGCATCTCCAGCGCCAGCGTCGCCGCGGCCAGCGCGGTGATCTCTGACTGATCGTAAGCCGGAGCCACTTCCACCACGTCCATACCCACGATGTTCAGGTCTTTCAGACCACGCACCAGTTTGATGGCGCGATCGGAGGTCAGGCCGCCGATCACCGGTGTACCGGTACCCGGTGCAAATGCAGGATCCAGACAGTCGATATCAAAGGTCAGATACACCGGCATATCACCGACTACCTTTTTCACCTGCTCAAGAATATCGTCCACGCCGCGGTCGTTCACCTGTGCAGCATCCAACACGGTAAAGCCGTTATCTTTATCGAACTCGGTACGAATACCAATCTGCACGGAGTGATTTGGGTCGATCAAACCCTCTTTCGGCGCGGTGAAGAACATGGTGCCGTGGTCAAATTCGCAGCCGTTCGCGTAGGTATCGGTGTGCGCATCGAAATGCACCAGCGCCATTTTACCGAAGTGTTTTGCGTGCGCGCGCAACAGTGGCAGCGTCACGAAGTGGTCGCCGCCGAAGGACAGCATGCGCTTGCCATTTGCCAGCAGGCGTTCTGCGTGGGCCTGCAACTTCTCGCTCATTTCACGGGCATCGCCGAATGCGTAAACAAGATCGCCGCAGTCCACGACGTTCAGACGTTCGCGCATGTCGAAGTTCCACGGGAAGCGGTTGTGCTCCCACGCCAGGTTGGTGGAAACCTGACGGATAGCCGCTGGACCATGACGCCCGCCCGCACGACCAGAAGTCGCCGCATCAAACGGCACACCGGTGATAACCCAGTCGGCGTCGCTATCGTAAGGCTGGAAGTTCAGCGGCAAACGCAGAAAACCAAAGGCGTTAGATACCAGAGAGTTGTCGTACTGATGACCCAAAGTGCTCATGGAAATGACCTCTTTAACCGTCGTGTATGAAAAAAAGATGAAAAAAAATCCCCTCCGCGTCGTTAGGCCCGACGAGGAAGGGATCTATTCGTGTTACTGCTTAATAGTGCGAATTATCGTCAAAAACCTGACCGGGTCAAGTGCCTGTTTTATTCGTCTTCCAGATACGTGTAGCCATACAAACCGGCTTCAAACTCTTCGAGGAACTGCTGCTGCAGCGCGTCGTCAAGATCGGTCTGTTTTACCTGGTCACGGAACTGGGTCAGCAGTTTTTTCGGGTCAAGCTGTACGTATTCCAGCATATCCGCCACGGTGTCGCCTTCGTCGGAAAGCTCCACTTCCACGCTGCCATCAGGGAAGACAAACACGTCCACCGCTTCAGTATCGCCGAACAGGTTATGCATGTTGCCCAGAATTTCCTGGTAGGCGCCGACCATAAAGAAGCCCAGCATCGGCGGGTTCTCCGGATCGTATTCCGGCATTGGCATGGTGGTGGCAATCCCGTCGCCGTCGATGTAATGATCGATAGCGCCGTCAGAGTCACAGGTGATATCCAGCAGCACAGCACGACGTTCCGGCACTTGATTCAGCCCTTCCAGCGGCAAGACCGGGAACAGCTGATCGATACCCCATGCATCCGGCATAGACTGGAACAGCGAGAAGTTGACGTAAATCTTATCCGCCATACGTTCCTGCAGCTCGTCGATGATCGGACGGTGCGCACGGTTGCTCGGGTCGAGCTGTTTCTGCACTTCGTGACACATGCTCAGATAAAGCTGCTCTGCCCAGGCGCGCTCCTGCAAATTAAAGGTGCCGGAAGAGTAACCAATGTGAATATCATGCAGGTCCATCTGGCTATCATGCAACCATTCGCGTAGCGAACGACGCCCGCCCGGTTCACGCATTTCCTGCCAGGTTTCCCACATGCTTTGCAGCGCGCGCTGCGCATCTTCCGCCGGCGCAACTGGCGTAGTGTATTCGTTGCGCTCAACACCGATGATGTTCGACACCAGCACCGTGTGGTGCGCGGTCACGGCGCGGCCAGACTCGGTAATCACCGTTGGATGCGGCAGACCGTTCTCTTCGCAGGCATCACCGATAGCCCAGATAATGTTGTTCGCGTACTCATTCAGGCCATAGTTGACCGAGCAGTCAGACTGCGAACGGGTTCCTTCGTAGTCCACGCCCAAACCACCGCCGACGTCGAAGCATTGAATGTTAACGCCAAGCTTATGCAGTTCAACATAGAAACGGGAAGATTCACGTACGCCGGTGGCGATATCGCGAATGTTCGCCATCTGCGAACCGAGGTGGAAGTGCAGCAGCTGGAGGCTGTCCAGACGACCGCATTCGCGCAGGGTTTCTACCAGCTGCAACACCTGAGTTGCCGCCAGGCCGAATTTGGATTTTTCGCCGCCGGAAGACTGCCATTTACCGGACCCCTGAGAAGCCAGACGTGCACGCACGCCGAGGCGCGGGGTCACATTCAGACGCTCGGCTTCTTCGAGAACCAGCGCAATCTCAGACATCTTCTCGATAACCAGATAGACCTTGTGGCCCATCTTCTCGCCGATCAGCGCCAGACGAATATATTCGCGGTCTTTGTAGCCATTACAGACGATAACGCTGCGGGTCATCCCGGCGTGCGCCAGAACCGCCATCAGTTCTGCTTTGGAGCCGGCTTCCAGACCCAGTGGTTCGCCCGAATGGATAAGGGACTCAATCACGCGGCGATGCTGGTTTACTTTGATAGGGTAAACGAGGAAGTAGTCACCGTTATAGCCGTAGGATTCACGCGCACGCTTGAACGCAGCGTTAATCGAACGCAGGCGATGTTGCAGGATCTGTGGGAAACAGAATAATGCAGGCAGTCTCTGTCCTTGCGCTTCGCGAGCTTTAACAAGCTTAGCGAGATCTACGCGTGCGTCTGGAACATCAGGATCGGGACAAACGCTGATATGACCCAGTTCGTTCACGTCGTAGTAATTATTGCCCCACCAGGCAATGTTGTAAGTCCGCAGCATCTTGCTGGCTTCCTGAGAGCTCATTGCCACCTCCTGCATGGAACGTAGTACACCCTGCTCGCCGGCTGACGAAGGGGAAGAAAAAGACATGTCGTCAGACATAGCGAACCTCAAATGTTGTCGAAAGTGTAAAACAGTTGACTACTATCGCAATGTTATAAAGCGATAACAACCCATAAACAGCCGTCTGTTCCAGCAGAGTATGCTGAACGTCCGGCTGCGCGACCGGTTTCATGTTCATATCATTGTAAAACATAGGCCCGGGGTTTGTAGGACCGCCGGAGAAACCACGAGAAAACCCCTTACGAACAGGAGCGCCCAAGTCCCGTTATCACAGCGCCTTGCCGGCCCTGGAATCCTGAGATGTGCCCAAATGGGAATAACTTCGGCAGGTATTTATCGAAGAGAAAAAGGTTGCGGGGTATAAACGCACGCCTGAATGGCATGACTGAGTCTGCAAAAAACGCTGGTTCATTATGTCGTATCACCTCCACGCCAACCCTTCGGGGCCAGCGACAAGCCAAAGCCAAAAATTACACTGCTTAACCCGGCTGGAAGTGGCGACACGACAGATTTCTTCGTGCGCTTTTTTAGGAGAGCCGCGCGCGGCGTTTTATACCGAGAACCAAGGTAAAAAGCAAAATAAAAATGCGCACTCTTCCACCGCTGTCAGGAAAAATTTCCAGCACAAAAGCGACTCAGATGAGACTCATCTCAAAAAAAACTGGAAATCGGGCGAATATCTGACCTAAAATAGCCATCCAGATGTTAATCCGTCTATACTGATTAACACCCAGACTGTTAGTAGGTTTACCTGCAGCCTTTGGTCGAAACGTCTATCAAAGTCTTTATCTACAACAGTTTGGGCTACCCAAATTCTTTCCAGGTGAAATAAAAAATGGCAAAACACCTCTTTACGTCCGAGTCCGTATCTGAAGGGCATCCAGACAAAATTGCTGACCAAATCTCTGATGCCGTACTGGATGCGATCCTCGAGCAGGATCCTAAAGCACGCGTTGCTTGCGAAACTTACGTTAAAACCGGCATGGTTATGGTCGGGGGTGAAATCACCACCAGCGCGTGGGTTGATATCGAAGAGATCACCCGTAATACGGTGCGCGAAATTGGCTATGTGCATTCCGATATGGGCTTTGATGCCAATTCTTGCGCAGTGCTGAGCGCGATTGGTAAGCAGTCTCCGGATATCAACCAGGGCGTTGACCGTGCTGACCCGCTTGAGCAGGGTGCAGGCGATCAGGGCCTGATGTTTGGCTACGCCACCAACGAAACCGACGTGCTGATGCCAGCGCCAATTACCTACGCACACCGTCTGGTGCAGCGTCAGGCTGAAGTACGTAAAAACGGCACCCTGCCGTGGCTGCGTCCGGATGCAAAAAGCCAGGTGACCTTCCAGTATGACGACGGCAAAATCGTCGGCATCGATGCGGTCGTTCTGTCGACTCAGCACGCTGAAGATATCGATCAGAAATCCCTGCAGGAAGCAGTGATGGAAGAAATCATCAAGCCGGTTCTGCCGACTGAGTGGCTGAACAGCGCGACCAAATTCTTCATCAACCCAACCGGACGCTTCGTTATCGGTGGCCCAATGGGTGACTGTGGTCTGACCGGTCGTAAGATAATCGTCGATACTTACGGCGGCATGGCTCGTCACGGTGGCGGCGCGTTCTCCGGTAAAGATCCGTCTAAAGTTGACCGTTCTGCCGCGTACGCGGCACGTTACGTAGCGAAAAACATCGTTGCTGCAGGCCTGGCTGACCGTTGTGAAATTCAGGTGTCCTACGCTATCGGCGTTGCAGAACCGACGTCTATCATGGTCGAAACCTTCGGCACTGAAAAAGTACCGACTGAGCAACTGACCCTGCTGGTACGCGAGTTTTTCGACCTGCGTCCGTACGGCCTGATTCAGATGCTGGATCTGCTGCACCCAATCTACAAAGAAACCGCGGCATATGGTCACTTTGGTCGCGAACATTTCCCATGGGAAAAAACCGACAAAGCCGATGTGCTGCGTGAAGCTGCCGGTCTGAAATAAACCGTTGCTTTACCCCTTTAAAGGCCAGCCTCGTGCTGGCCTTTTGCATTTCTGCCTGTGCAAAACGCCGTCGATTTCTCGCACTCTGTCTATACTAAAATTCTCTGACTTCTTTTTAATGAAAGCGATTACATTTGGATTCATTGCTTGTTTTTGAGATTATTCGCTTTGCATGATGAAACATTGTCTGCTGTTACATTATATTTCAGGTAAGTCTGAAAACTGTATTTTTACTGCCTCAATCCAATATCCATCCACATGATTTATAATACTTTTCTGAACTTACATAACATGACATTAGTGTAACCGATTACACCAATGTGATTTATCTCACATCTTTTCACGCCCTCCTAACCTAACCTTTACATTGATGAAACTAATAACCCAACTGGAGGGCATAATGCCTGACAATAAAAAACAGGGATATTCCAACAAGGCCATAACGTTCTTCGTCTGTTTTCTCGCAGCCCTGGCGGGATTACTGTTCGGCCTTGATATCGGTGTAATTGCCGGGGCGCTGCCGTTTATCGCCCATGATTTCCAGATTGACTCACACACCCAGGAATGGGTTGTCAGCTCAATGATGTTCGGTGCCGCAGTGGGTGCCGTCGGCAGTGGCTGGCTCTCCTATCGTCTTGGGCGTAAAAAGAGCCTCATGATTGGTGCGGTTCTGTTCGTGCTCGGGTCGCTGTGCTCAGCTGCTGCGCCGAACGTAGAAATATTGTTGATGTCACGCGTGCTGCTCGGCCTCGCGGTCGGTGTCGCGTCTTACACCGCGCCGCTGTACCTGTCTGAAATCGCGCCGGAGAAAATTCGCGGCAGCATGATTTCGATGTATCAGCTGATGATTACCATCGGAATTCTCGCGGCCTATCTGTCCGATACGGCGTTCAGCTACAGCGGCGCATGGCGCTGGATGCTCGGCGTTATCATCATCCCGGCAATCCTGCTGCTGATTGGTGTGTTCTTCCTGCCGGACAGCCCGCGCTGGTACGCCGCTAAACGTCGCTTCAACGATGCCGAACGCGTCCTGCAACGCTTGCGTGATACCAGCGCCGAAGCGAAACAGGAGCTGGAAGAGATCCGCGAAAGCCTGAAGATCAAACAGTCCGGCTGGGCGCTGTTTAAAGAGAACAGCAACTTCCGTCGCGCGGTATTCCTTGGCGTGCTGCTGCAGGTCATGCAGCAGTTCACCGGAATGAACGTCATCATGTACTACGCGCCAAAAATCTTCGAACTGGCGGGCTACACCAACACGACCGAGCAGATGTGGGGTACGGTTATCGTCGGTCTGACCAACGTGCTGGCGACCTTTATTGCTATCGGTCTGGTGGACAGATGGGGCCGTAAACCGACACTGGTACTGGGCTTCCTGGTGATGGCGGTCGGTATGGGCGTGCTGGGTACCATGATGCACAACGGCATCCATACCCCGAGCGCGCAGTACTTTGCGGTTGCGATGCTGCTGATGTTTATCGTTGGTTTCGCCATGAGTGCCGGTCCGCTGATTTGGGTTCTGTGCTCGGAAATCCAGCCGCTGAAAGGACGTGATTTTGGTATCACCTGCTCTACTGCGACCAACTGGATTGCCAACATGATTGTCGGTGCAACTTTCCTGACTATGCTGAACTCGCTCGGCAACGCCAACACCTTCTGGGTATACGGCGGGCTGAACCTCTTCTTCATCGTCCTGACCCTGTGGCTGGTTCCAGAAACCAAACACGTGTCGCTGGAGCACATCGAACGCAACCTGATGAAAGGCCGTCGTCTGCGCGAGATTGGTGCGCATAACTAAGTTCCCGGGCTTCCCTCCACCAGGAGGGAAGCCTTCTCTTGCACTCCCCGTTTCCCGGCTTTATCCTTCTGCGTTATGAAAACCCCTCGCCTCCCCATCGCCATTCAGCAAGCCGTTATGCGCAGCCTGCGGGAAAAACTCGCCCAGGCGAATCTAAAGCTCGGCCGCGAGTACCCCGAACCGAAACTGACCTGGCAGCAGCGCGGCACCTCCGCAGGCACGGCCTGGCTGGAAAGCTATGAAATCCGCCTAAACCCCGTGCTGTTGATAGAAAATCAGCAGGCGTTCATCGACGAAGTGGTGCCGCACGAACTGGCGCATTTACTGGTCTGGAAGCGCTTTGGTCGCGTGGCCCCGCACGGAAAAGAGTGGAAGTGGATGATGGAGAGCGTGCTCGGCGTCCCCGCCCGCCGTACGCACCAGTTCGAACTGGACTCCGTGCGCAAAAATACCTTTCCCTATCGCTGCGGCTGTCAGCAGCATCAGCTCACCGTACGCCGCCACAATCGCGTTCTACGCGGCGAAGCCGTTTATCGCTGCGTGCACTGCGGCGATCCTCTGGTGGCTGAAAAGTAACCTTCGGAAACTACTGGAAGTTTTTCTGATCTAGCTGATTGCATCTGGCAACAGCATTCGCTACGTTGCGGGCTCGTTTTGACACGGAGTTCGTGATGTCCCGTAAATCTCTTCTGGTGTTGGCTTTTTTTGCCACCGCCCTTTCTGGCCAGGCATTGGCCGACGGTATCAACAGTTTTTCACAGGCAAAAACCGCAGGCGTGAAGGTCAACGCTGACGTTCCCGGCGATTTTTACTGTGGCTGCAAAATCAACTGGCAGGGCAAAAAAGGCGTTATCGACCTGGAATCCTGCGGTTATAAAGTGCGTAAAAATGAAACCCGCGCCAGCCGCGTCGAGTGGGAGCACGTGATGCCTGCCTGGCAGTTCGGTCATCTGATGCAGTGCTGGCAGGACGGTGGACGTAAAAACTGCGCCAAAGATCCGGTATATCGCAAAATCGAAAGCGACATGCATAACCTGCAGCCCGCGGTCGGGGAAGTGAATGGCGATCGGAACAACTTTATGTACAGCCAGTGGAACGGCGGCGAAGGCCAGTACGGCCAGTGTTCAATGAAGGTCGATTTTAAAGACAAAATCGCCGAACCGCCGGCGCGCGCACGCGGGGCCATCGCCCGCACCTACTTCTATATGCGCGACCAATACAAACTCCCGCTTTCTCGCCAGCAAACGCAGCTGTTCACCGCATGGGACAAGCAGTATCCGGTCAGCGCGTGGGAGTGTACGCGTGACGAGCGCATCGCCAAGGTACAAGGGAATCACAACCCTTACGTCCAGCAGGCTTGCCAGGCGCAAAAGAGCTACCCTACACTAGCGTCAAACGTTAACTGATATCCGGAAATCTTGAGACTATGCGCATTCCCCGCATCTATCACCCTGAGTTTATTACCGCTGGCAGCGAGATTGCCCTGAGCGAAGACGCCGCCAATCACGTGGGTCGCGTGCTGCGCATGAGTACCGGCCAGGCCATTCAGCTGTTTGACGGCAGCAACCAGGTTTTTGAAGCCGAGATTATTCAGGCCGATAAAAAGAGCGTGCGGGTCAATGTGCTGAATGCCGAGACCGACGATCGTGAATCGCCGCTGCACATTCACCTCGGGCAGGTGATGTCGCGCGGCGAAAAAATGGAATTCACTATCCAAAAATCGATCGAACTGGGTGTAAGCCTCATTACGCCACTCTTTTCCGAGCGCTGTGGCGTTAAACTGGATGCTGAACGACTGAACAAGAAGCTCCAGCAGTGGCAGAAAATTGCCATCGCCGCCTGCGAACAGTCCGGCCGTAACGTGGTCCCGGAAATTCGCCCGGCGATGACGCTGGAACAGTGGTGCGCAGAAGAAGAAAGTGGGCTAAAGCTCAACCTGCATCCGCGCGCCAGCGCCAGCATCAACACGCTGCCGCAGCCCGTTGAGCGCGTGCGTTTGCTCATCGGCCCGGAAGGCGGGTTATCGGCAGATGAAATTGCCATGACCGCCCGCTATGCGTTTACTGATATTCTGTTAGGGCCTCGCGTTTTGCGTACTGAGACCACTGCGCTCACCGCCATTACCGCATTGCAGGTGCGTTTTGGCGATCTGGGCTAAAAATTGCTACAAGGCAATCTTTTTTAATGGAGAAGAACAATGATCAAGCTCGGCATCGTGATGGACCCCATTGCGAAGATCAACATCAAGAAAGATTCCAGCTTCGCTATGCTGCTGGAAGCGCAGCGTCGTGGTTACGAACTCCACTATATGGAGATGAACGATCTTTATCTGAACAACGGCGAAGCGCGAGCGCAAACGCGTCTGCTGAGCGTTGAGCAGAACTACGACGGCTGGTATACCTTCAACGGTGAACAGGATCTGGCTCTGGCCGATCTGGATGTCATCCTGATGCGTAAAGATCCGCCGTTCGATACCGAATACATTTACGCGACCTACATCCTTGAGCGCGCAGAAGAGAAAGGCACGCTGATCGTTAACAAACCGCAGAGCCTGCGCGACTGTAACGAAAAGCTGTTCACCGCCTGGTTTGCCGACCTGACGCCGGAAACGCTGGTGACCCGTAACAAGGCGCAGCTGAAAGCGTTCTGGGAAAAACATGGCGACATCATCCTCAAGCCACTGGACGGCATGGGCGGCGCATCGATTTTCCGCGTGAAGCAAGGCGATCCGAACCTGGGCGTCATCGCCGAAACCCTGACCGAGCTTGGCAACCGTTATTGCATGGCGCAGAACTATATCCCAGCCATCAAAGACGGTGACAAGCGCGTGCTGGTCGTTGACGGCGAACCGGTGCCGTACTGCCTGGCGCGTATTCCGCAGGGCGGCGAAACCCGCGGTAACTTAGCCGCAGGCGGCCGTGGCGAACCGCGTCCGCTTTCGGAAAGCGACTGGGAAATCGCCCGCAAAGTGGCCCCGACGCTGAAAGAGAAAGGCCTGATATTCGTTGGCCTCGACATCATCGGCGATCGCCTGACGGAAATTAACGTCACCAGCCCGACCTGCATTCGCGAAATCGAAGCCGAATTCCCTGTCTCCATCACCGGGATGCTGATGGACGCTATCGAAAAACGTCTGGGCAAGTAATTCCGTTTCTTAGGCGGGAGCAATCCCGCCTTCGCTCGACAGCGCCCTGGTTTGCCCGCATACTGGCCGTTGTTGCTTTTTAAACCAGGAAACAGAACCTCTGACAATGAATTTACAGCACCACTTTCTTATTGCCATGCCTGCTCTCCAGGACCCGATGTTTCGCCGCGCCGTGATCTACATTTGTGAATACAATGATGACGGAGCGATGGGGATCATCATTAATAAACCGATGGAAAATCTGAAGGTTGAAGGGATTCTGGAAAAGCTGAAAATCACCCCTGATCCACGCGATCCGGAGATCCGCCTCGACAAACCGGTGATGTTGGGTGGCCCACTTGCGGAAGACCGCGGTTTTATCCTGCACACGCCACCTTCGTCGTTCGCCTCGAGTATCCGCATATCTGACAACACGGTCATCACCACGTCTCGCGACGTGCTCGAAACGATCGGCACCGCCGAACAGCCGTCGGAAGTGTTGGTCGCGCTGGGTTATTCCTCCTGGGAAAAAGGCCAGCTTGAGCAGGAAATCCTGGAAAACGCGTGGCTGACCGCTCCGGCCGATCTCAACATTCTGTTCAAAACGCCGATCGCCGATCGCTGGCGCGACGCGGCCCGCCTGATTGGCATTGATATTCAGACCATGCCTGGCGTGGCGGGACACGCCTGATGAGTGGAACCCTGATTGGTATTGATTTCGGTACCCGCAGCATCGGCGTCGCCGTCGGGCAACGCGTGACCGGCACTGCACGTCCTCTTGGTGCGCTAAAAGCACAGGACGGTACGCCGGACTGGAACGCAGTCGAGAAGATACTCAAAGAGTGGCAACCGGAAGCCGTGGTGGTTGGCCTGCCGCTGAACATGGACGGCACCGAACAGCCGCTTACCGCTCGCGCACGTAATTTTGCCAATAAAATTCACGGTCGCTTCGGCGTAAAAATCATCCTCCACGATGAGCGTTTGAGCACCGTAGAAGCACGTGCTGGCCTGTTCGAGCACGGTGGCTACCGGGCGCTAAACAAAGGGAAAGTGGATTCCGCCTCCGCGGTGGTGATTCTGGAAAGCTTTTTCGAACAGGGGTTCTGACTTGCCCTACGCTGACCGGGCCTACAGGTTCTTTGGATTTTGTAGACCCGGCAAGCATCTCGCCGCCGGGCTCTGTTTTTAACGCTTAGCTTGCGGAAAACGTTATACAGGTATGTTCGTACCGTATTCTCGCTAATAAACAACACCCGCACGATATCCATATTGGTTGCACCATGGCTAATGAATAATGATGAGAATGTAAAAGTAATTTATATTAACCGACCCATTTTCAATATCGATATAATATTAGCTTTAATGAAATATTTTCCCTCTAAACAAATTTGTTTTTACCCGCCCCATTCAAATAAACATTAAATACTGCATAAATAATTTTATGTTTCTGGCGCCAATCTCGCGATCGCGCTCACAGATTATGACTGCATTTTTTGCATATTATCAATCGTTTCTATAAAAGAAACACACCTAGTCATGAAGGTTTTATGAGCATCCGTGCCAGCTCATGCAGCGATTGCTGGCGACGTTCCACCTCGCCGGGTTCCGGGTTCCACATACCGGCGAACGCTAATGCAGCGGAATGTTCGCCCAAAGGTTGCGCCATGGAGACTTCGCCATCGCTGTGATGCCAGACCACATGGCCTTTTTCACGCTGTTGCTGCACATGAGGCGCCAGCTGCTGCCACTGCTCTGGGCTGAAACGCTGCTGTAGGATTTCATCGCTTTCATCAGCCAGCAGAGACATACCAATGACCGACTGCCAGGCAGGCAGCATATGAAAACCGGCCAGCGCCTGACTCATCTTACTGCCCGGCTCGGAGTGCCAGATATAAATCACCTGGTCCTCCCAGAGAACGCCCACCGCCACGACGAGATCGCCTGGAGCGGCGCGTTCGAGGATCGGCAGCGCATGGGAAAACAGCGCGGAGCCGCGAATGGTCTGCGCGGCCAGTGCATGAATGCCCGGCCCCGGGAGATAGCGTCGCTGCTCATCCTGCATGGTCAGGCCGATGGACGCCATGGTCATTAGCAGTCGGTTTACGCGGGTGGTGTTGATTCCCATCAGGCGCGCCAACTCACGACAGCCAATGGCCCGTCCGCTGGAAATCAGATATTGCAGACAGCGGATGCCATCGATCAGGCTTTGGTTCGGTTGAGAGGACATTAACGCTCCGTCCGTTACAGGCTTATAAAGCAATGATTTTAGCGCCAGTTCAAAAGGATACAAGGTAATGAATATCTACCCGCCATGTGACAACAGAACCTTTCCTGTGCAACCGCTGCACGCTGATTTTGTCGTGGCCGGAGGCGGTCTGGCCGGGCTATGCGCCGCCCTCGCGGCCGCACGTCATGGGCTGGAGGTTATCCTGATTCAGGACCGTCCGGTTCTCGGCGGCAACGCGTCGAGCGAAGTCAGATTATGGGCCAACGGCGCGACCTCGCACATGGGCAACAACAACCGCTGGGCGAGAGAAGGCGGCATCATGGGTGAAATCATGGAGGAAAACCTGTGGCGCAATAAGGAAGGTAATCCAGTGATGTTCGACCTGGTGCTGCTGGATATGGCGCGCAGCCAGCCAGGGTTGACGTTACTGCTCAACACCGCCGTGTATGAGGTGAAAAAAGAGCATAACCGCATTACGCAAGTCAGCGCCTTCAACGCCATTAATGAAACCTTCTACCTGGTTTCCGCCTCGCAGTTTTGCGATGCCACCGGTGACGGTGTTCTGGGCTATCTGGCAGGCGCAGAATTTCGCGAAGGCGCAGAGGAAGAAAGAGAACTGGGCGAAAAGATGGCCCCCGGCGACAACTTCGGCCACAAACTCGGGCACTCGATCTATTTCTACACCAAAAAGACAGAGGGTCCGGTCAACTTTGTCCCGCCTTCTTTTGCGCTAAAAGAGATAACCGACATCCCACGCTATAAGCGGCTCACGTCCACGCTGAACGGCTGCGACCTGTGGTGGCTGGAATGGGGCGGTCGCCTCGATACCGTCTATGAAAGCGAAACCATCAAGTGGGAGCTGTGGAAAATCGTCTGGGGCGTGTGGGATCACATCAAAAATTCCGGCGAGTTTCCTGAAGCCGCCAACATGACTATCGAATGGGTCGGCTCGGTGCCCGGCAAGCGCGAAAGCCGCCGCTTTATGGGCGATCATCTGCTGAGTCAGCAGGACATTGTCGAACAACGCGATCATTATGACGCCGTCGGCTACGGCGGCTGGTCAATAGACTTACATCCCGCCGATGGCGTGTACAGCACCCACGACGGCTGCCGTCAGTTTCACAGTAAAGGAACCTACACCATCCCATGGCGCAGTCTTTACAGCCGCTCGCTGGATAACTTATTCCTGACCGGGCGACTGATTTCCGCCTCGCACGTCGCCTTCGGCAGCGCTCGCGTGATGTGCACCTGCGGGCTACTCGGCGAAGTGGCTGGCGCAGGTGCAGCACTCTGTCATGAGCACCTCATCACGCCAAAAGCGCTGGCGGATCAGCAACGCATCGGCGAGCTTCAGCAGCGTTTGCAGGCATCGGGCTGTTATATCCCGCGCCAGTGGCTGGATGACCCTGCCCTTGGCGCTGAAATCAGCGTCAGCAGTGAACTGCAATTGAGCGAGCTGCCCCCGAACGGTACGTGGCACTCTCTGCGCGAACGAATGGCACTTTTGTTGCCCGTAAAAACAGGTGAAACGCTGCCGGAATTGTCATTCACCTTACGCAGCCAAAACCCGCAGACGCTGGGCATCACGCTGTTGGGCAGCCTGCGCCCTGGCAACTTCACGCCGGAATTACGTTACGCCAGCCATCGCATCAGCGTAAATGGAGAAGGCGAATACCGCTGCCAGCTCGACTGGGTAAGCGATCGTGAGCAGTACGTTTTCGTTGCCTTCGACGCACAGGAAAATATCGACATCGCACTTACCGACGTTCGGCTTCCCGGCATCATGACCGTGTTCAACAGCCTGAACGCCCGCGTCGCAAAACACACTCGCCAGGTGGTCGACGGCGACTACGGCGTGGACGAGTTCGACTTCTGGCTGCCGCGCCGCCACCCGAATCAGATCCTGCCCGCCCTGCGTTTTGCGACGCCGCTGCGCTGCTATCCGGCATCTCATTTGCTCAATGGTCGCCTGCGCCCGGAACAGCAAACTAACGCCTGGGTTCCTGCGCTAAACGATAAAAAACCGACGGTTGTCTGGCATTGGCCAGAGCTGCTGACGATTCACAGCCTGACGCTGGTGCAGGACAACGATTTCGACAACGCGATGGAAACTGTGCAGATGGGCCATGCCAGCGCGGTGACACCACATTGCATCACCCATTACCGCCTGTGGGCAGACGAAACGTTACTGGCAGAAGTCAAAAACAACCACCATTCCGTGTGCAGGCATGAGTTCCCCACCGCCATTCGCGTACGTGAAGTGCGGCTGGACATTCTCGCCACCGCAGGCGCGCTGCCCGCAGTCTATTCACTCAACGTTCGCTAAAGGCGGCCCGCCTCCTGTCTCTGCTGGAAACACTGCGTAAAGGTCATCATCCCCATTTGCTGCCCGGCCTGCATCACGCCGGGCAGTTGATGGGTTTTGCCATCGCGAATCAGACTGCCGACCGCAGGCGTGTTGACCAGCAATTCGTACAGCGCCACGCGCCCACCCTGTTTATCGGGCAGCAGCTTTTGCGACAGTACCGCGCACAGGCTTCCCGAAAGCTGACTGCGAACCTGCTCTTTTTCCCCAGCCGGAAATACATCCACCAGCCTTTCAATGGCCTGTGCCGCGCCTCGCGTGTGCAGCGTCGACAGCACCAGATGCCCGGTTTCGGCCGCCGTAAGCGCCAGACGGATGGTTTCGGTGTCGCGCAGTTCGCCGAGCATTATCACATCGGGGTCCTGACGCAATGCCACACGCAGCGCCGCAGAAAACGATCCACAATGCGCCCCAACTTCACGCTGATGAATCAGACATCGCTCACTGTGATGCATAAACTCCACCGGATCTTCCAGGGTCAGAATATGCCCGTCACGCTGATGATTGAGATAATCAACCATCGCCGCCAGCGTGCTGGATTTACCGCTGCCGGTGGCACCCGTCACCAGAATCAACCCGCTTTCTCCGGCTAACAGTTCGCTGATGGCGGGCGGCACACCAAGCTCCGCCAGTTGCGGACAGATTTCCGGCAACAGCCGTAAAACTAATGATACGCCGTCCATATGTCGGAACGCACTGGCACGCAGCCGCGTGCCGCTGTCCGTCTGCACCGCAAAATCACACTGGTTTTCCTTTTCCCAATGCCGCATCGCCGTTTCACCCAGCCAGTTTTGCAGCAGCGTTTGTGGCTCCGGCGCACTGAAAGGAGCCGGTTCGAGGAGTCCTCGTCGCCGCCAGCGCACCGTGCCATTGCCGCACAGGTGTAGATCCGAGACGTTATGCTTTACACTAAGGGCCACAATTTCCTGCATATCCATACCATCATCCTGAAAATGAACGACATTGCGCATAACCTGACACAGGTCAGGGACAAAATCTCAGCCGCTGTCGCCCTTTGCGGCCGTGCTCCAGAAGAAGTTACGTTGCTTGCAGTGAGTAAAACGAAACCTGCGAGCGCCATCGAAGAAGCTATCGCTGCGGGCCAACGCGCCTTTGGTGAAAACTACGTTCAGGAAGGAATAGAAAAGGTCCGCTATTTCCAGGACGCGGGAAAAAACGACCTGCAGTGGCACTTTATTGGCCCGTTGCAGTCGAACAAAAGTCGTCTGGTGGCAGAGCATTTCGACTGGTGTC
The DNA here is from genome assembly GCF_024764835.1 of Scandinavium hiltneri. Taxonomy (GTDB): domain Bacteria; phylum Pseudomonadota; class Gammaproteobacteria; order Enterobacterales; family Enterobacteriaceae; genus Scandinavium; species Scandinavium hiltneri. The sequence continues at coordinate 63,709 of NZ_JALIGE010000064.1, forward strand.
ATACCGTTGACCGCCTGCGCATCGCCAGCCGTTTGAGCGAACAGCGCCCTGCACATTTACCGCCGCTGAACGTGCTTATTCAGGTCAACATCAGCGATGAATCGAGCAAATCCGGTATCGCACCAGAGGAAATCGATGCGCTGGCCGCCGAAGTTGCCGCACTGCCAGGTCTGAGCCTGCGTGGGCTGATGGCCATTCCGGCGCCTGAGTCAGAATATGTAAGGCAGTTTGCCGTCGCCCAACAAATGGCGGTAGCATTTGCCCGGCTGAAAACACGCTATCCGTCCGTGGACACGCTCTCTCTGGGCATGTCAGACGATATGGAAGCCGCGATTGCGGCGGGTAGCACGATGGTGCGCATCGGTACCGCCATTTTTGGTGCGCGCGATTACACACAACAATAAATAAGGAAAACTGAGGAACGCCATGAAGACGTTGACTTTCCTGCTTTCGACAGTGATTGAGCTGTACACGATGGTGATGCTGCTCCGCGTCTGGATGCAGTGGGCTCGCTGTGATTTTTACAACCCCTTCTCGCAGTTCGTGGTGAAAGCCACTCAACCGCTGGTTGGGCCGCTGCGTCGCGTTATTCCTGCGATGGGGCCGATTGACAGTTCATCATTATTGATTGCCTTCGTGCTCTGCGTACTGAAAGCTATCGTGCTGTTTATGGTTATCACCTTCCAGCCCATTATCTGGATTTCCGCGGTGCTGATTCTGGTGAAAACCATCGGCCTGCTGATTTTCTGGGTGCTGATGCTGATGGCGATTATGAGCTGGGTCAGCCGTGGCCGTAGCCCGGTGGAATTTGTGCTGATGCAGTTGGCCGACCCGCTGCTGCGCCCAATTCGCGGCATGCTGCCGTCAATGGGTGGCATCGACTTCTCACCGATGATCCTCGTGTTGCTGCTGTACGTGGCCAATATGGGTATTTCCGAGCTATTACAGGCCACCGGAAATATGCTGCTGCCGGGGCTGTGGATGGCACTATGAGTGCCGTTGAAGTCTGCGACGACGGGCTGGTTTTACGGCTGTACATTCAGCCGAAAGCCAGCCGTGACAGCATTGTCGGACTGCATGGCGACGAACTAAAAGTCGCCATCACCGCGCCGCCGGTGGACGGCCAGGCCAATGCGCATTTGGTAAAATTTCTTGCCAAACAGTTTCGTGTCGCGAAGAGCCAGGTGATAATTGAGAAAGGCGAATCAGGCCGCCACAAGCAGGTAAAAATCATTCAACCGCAACAGATCCCTTCGGGCGTTGACGCGCTCACCTGACAGGACATCCCATGCAAAAAGTAGTTCTGGCTACCGGTAACGCCGGTAAAGTGCGCGAGCTCGCCTCGCTGTTAAACGATTTTGGTCTCGACGTGGTCGCACAGACCGAACTGAACGTCGAGTCCGTGGAAGAAACCGGGCTGACCTTTGTTGAGAACGCGATTCTCAAAGCGCGTCACGCCGCGAAAGTCACCGGTCTGCCTGCCATTGCTGATGATTCCGGCCTGGCGGTTGACGTTCTTGGCGGTGCACCGGGGATTTACTCTGCGCGCTATGCGGGCGTTGACGCCAGCGACCAGCAGAATCTGGAAAAGCTGCTGGTTGCGTTGAAAGACGTGCCCGACGACCAACGCCAGGCGCAGTTCCATTGCGTGCTGGTGTATATGCGTCATGCCGCAGACCCAACGCCGCTGGTGTGTCACGGCAGCTGGCCGGGCGTGATTACCCGCGAAAGCGCGGGCAACGGTGGCTTTGGCTACGACCCCATATTCTTTGTTCCCGACGCTGGTAAAACGGCGGCTGAACTGAGCCGTGAAGAAAAAATTGCCGTGTCCCACCGTGGACAGGCGCTGAAACTGTTACTGGAAGCACTGCGTTAATGACCGTTCTCCCTCCGCTGAGTCTTTACATTCACATTCCCTGGTGCGTGCAGAAATGCCCGTACTGCGATTTCAATTCGCACGCGCTGAAAGGCGAAGTGCCGCATGACGACTACGTACAGCATCTGCTCGCCGATTTAGACGTCGACGTGCCTTACGCGCAGGGACGCGAAGTAAAAACGATTTTCATCGGCGGGGGCACGCCGAGCCTGCTGTCTGGCCCGGCGATGCAAGCATTGCTGGATGGCGTACGCGCGCGCCTGAATCTGGCGGCTGATGCAGAAATCACCATGGAAGCCAACCCAGGCACGGTGGAAGCCGACCGCTTTGTGGATTATCAGCGAGCAGGCGTGAACCGCATTTCGATTGGTGTGCAGAGCTTTAGCGAAGCCAAACTCAAACGTCTGGGGCGCATTCACGACGCCGACGAAGCAAAACGCGCGGCGCATCTGGCGACAAGTCTGAACCTGCGCAGCTTTAACCTGGACCTGATGCACGGCCTGCCGGACCAGTCGCTGGAAGAAGCGCTGGACGATCTGCGTCAGGCGATTGCGCTCAACCCGCCGCATTTGTCGTGGTATCAGCTCACCATCGAACCGAACACGCTGTTTGGATCTCGCCCGCCAAAACTGCCGGACGACGACGCGCTGTGGGATATCTACGAGCAGGGCCACCAGCTGCTGAGCGCCGCGGGCTATCAGCAGTATGAAACCTCTGCCTACGCCAGGCCGGGCTATCAGTGTCAGCACAACCTGAACTACTGGCGATTCGGTGATTACCTGGGCATTGGCTGCGGCGCGCACGGTAAAGTCACATTCCCGGATGGGCGCATTTTGCGTACCGCCAAAACCCGTCATCCGCGTGGCTATATGGAAGGGCGGTATCTGGAACGTCAGCACGACGTCGAAACCGCAGACAAACCGTTCGAGTTCTTTATGAACCGCTTCCGCCTGCTGGAACCTGCCCCTCGCGCTGAATTTACCGCGTTCACGGGTTTGCCGGAGTCTGCGGTTCGCGCGCAGATTGACGAAGCCATCGCACAGGATTATCTCAGCGAGTGCGAGCAGTTCTGGCAGATTACCGAACATGGGAAACTGTTCCTGAATTCGTTACTCGAATTATTCCTCAGCGAATAAACACAATGCATGGTGCCTGTATATTCTTCACAGGCATCATCAACTCGATAATTTCGAGCTAACCCATCGATATTACTTATGTGTCATCCATTTAATTTTTTCTTATTTACCCCCCTTCTGAATAAAAACGAAAATAAACCTAACCCAGCGCACAAAATTAAGCGTTTATTTGTTTTTCGGCGAAAAACTGTGAACTTGGTTGTGCATTGATGTCTGACAACCAGGATAAGATGTCATACAGATTCTTGTGGTATGCGGTTTTCTATAAACCATCATCATCTTATATATGTGCATGGAGCCAATAATGAAAATGAACACTATCACCCGTTCCTTGCTGGGCGTTTCAATGCTTGCCCTCTTTGCAACGACGGCACAAGCAGCAGAAAAAGTGACTTTAAAGCTGGCACACAACCTTGAGCGAAGCCATGTAGTGCATCAGGCTTTCGAGCAAATGGCGAAGGAGGTCAAACAGCTTTCTGACGGTAAAATGACAATCCGTATTTATCCGAGCAGCCAAATGGGCAGCGCACGGGAAACCATGGAATTATTGCAAAACGGTGCGCTGGATATGACCAAAGGCTCCGCCAGCGATCTGGAGTCATTTGATAATACCTACGCCATTTATAATCTTCCCTATTTATTTAAAGATCAGAAACATTTTGATAACGTCGTCTTTGGCAATGTTGGCAAAGAAATTATGGAATCCAGTAAAGATAAAGGTTTCTTTGCCCTTTCCGCTTATATTGCCGGGACCCGTAGTTTCTACGCCAAAAAACCGATAACGAAACCTGAAGACCTCAAAGGTTTGAAAATTCGTGTTCAGGCAAGCCCTACAACCTTACGCATGGTCGAGCTCATGGGCGGCTCGCCTACCCCTATCTCCTTCGGTGAGGTGTATACCGCGATGCAGCAAGGTGTGGTGGATGGTGCAGAAAATAATGTCCCTTCCTGGGTGCAAACCCGCCACATCGAAATCGCCAAAGTTTACTCTGAAGACGAACACGCCTCTATTCCTGACTTCCTGGTTATCTCGACCAAAACCTGGAGCAAATTGACCCCGGAACAACAACAGATCCTCAGCAAAGCCGCCAAAGACTCCGAAGCATGGCAGCAAAAAGCCTGGGCGAATGTTGAAGCTGAAACCCGCGCCCAGGCCACAGCGATGGGCGGCACCTTTGTCACGGTGGATAAAGCGCCATTCCGTGCCGCAGTCCAGCCGTTGTATGACGACTTCAAAAAAGATCCGAAACAAGCCGCTTTACTGGCGAAATTCGAGCAAGCCGCGCAATAACGTGACACGGGCCTGGCAACGGGCCCTTCTCTCCGGGGTAATCCAAAATGATTTTAAACCGCATTAAACAGGTGGTGGATAACACCATTGCGGCGTTCTCTGTCGCCGTGATGGTGGCACTGGTGGTCTGTGTGGTGTGGCAAGTCTTCAGCCGCTATGTGCTTAACCAGCCCAGTACTATGACTGACGAACTGGCACGCTTTCTGATGATTTGGGTCGGCCTGTTAGGCGCGGCCTATACCGTCGGCAAACAACGCCATCTGGCGATTGATCTGCTGGCTATGGCGCTAAATGCACGTAAACAAGCGTTGCTGAACATCCTGATTAATAGCCTGATTTTCCTTTTCTCCGGCCTGGTGGTGGTGACAGGGGGGATAAAACTTATCAATAAGACTCTCGCCACCGCGCAGGTGTCCGCCGCGATGCAAATCCCGATGGGCTACGTCTATCTCATTCTGCCCCTGTGTGGCGCAGTGATGATGTTTTACGCGTTGTACTTTATTCAGCTTAATGTACAGCGCCTGACTCAACCGCAGGAGGTGGCGCACTGATGGACGGATATATTGCACTTACGCTATTCGGTTGTTTCTTTGCTCTGGTCTTCATCGGTGTGCCAATCTCTTTTTCCATTGGTATCGCCACTGTCACCTCGATGCTGCTGATGTTCCCGTGGGATATCGCGGTGATTACCGTTTCTCAGCGCTTAGCCAATGGACTGGATAACTTCGCCCTGCTGGCTATTCCGTTCTTTATTTTCGCCGGAACGCTGATGAACAGCGGCGGGATAGCCATTCGCCTTATCAACCTCGCGCAGGTCATGGTCGGTCGGGTGCCGGGTTCACTTGGGCATGTGAATGTACTGGCTAACATGATGTTTGGTTCCATTTCCGGTTCGGCGGTTGCCGCTGCCGCTGCGGTCGGCGGGACCTTAAATCCGATTCAGACCAAAAAGGGATATGATCCGGCCTTTTCCACTGCGGTAAACGTTTCATCATGTATTACCGGTTTGCTTATTCCACCGTCGAACGTGCTGATTGTTTTCTCACTGACGGCAGGGGGGGTCTCTGTCGCCTCACTGTTCATGGCAGGTTATCTACCCGGTATCCTGATGGGTCTGGCTATCATGGTGGTGTGCGCGATTATCGCCAAACGCCGGGGATATCCGCTGTCTGAACGCCCAACCTGTACTCAGGCCGCAAAAGCCTTACTCGATGCGCTCCCCAGCCTACTGTTGGTGGTGATTGTGATGGGGGGGATTCTGGGTGGCATCTTCACGGCTACCGAAGCCTCCGCGATTGCGGTGGTGTATACCTTTATTCTCTCGGTGATTATTTACCGCGAAGTGAAGTGGCGCGATTTGCCGAAGCTTATCCTCGAATCGGTAGTGATGACCTCCATCGTTCTGCTGCTGATTGGCTTTTCCGTCGGCATGTCATGGGCGATGACCAATGCGGATATCCCGTACCTGATTAGCGACACACTGATGGGCATCTCCGATAACCCGCTGATCATTTTGCTGCTGATTAATATCGTGCTGCTGGTTGTGGGCATCTTTATGGATATGACCCCGGCAGTGCTTATCTTCACGCCTATCTTCCTGCCGATTGCTCAGGAACTGGGTATGGACCCGGTTCATTTCGGAATTATGATGGTGGCTAACCTGTGTATCGGCCTGTTAACCCCGCCGGTCGGTAGCGCATTGTTCGTGGGATGTTCAATTTCCGGGGTGAAGATCCAGCATCTGATCAAACCGCTGCTGCCCTTCTACTTTGCTCTGCTGGTTGCGTTGATGTTGATAACCTACGTCCCACAGATTTCACTGTTTATTCCTCAGGCACTGGGGCTGATGTAACAAACTTAACAGTCTGACCCTCGCGTTGGCATCCGGCCTGCGCGAGGGTCACAGAGTCTACTTCAGCGAACTCACCAGCGTTTTACGACTATCTTCCAGCGACACAACGCGACTACACACGTCTTTGCCGAACTTCTGGAAATCTGCCTGCTGGCTCTTCCATTCATCCTGAATCGCGCCCTGCAGACCGCCGAGGCTGCCTAAAATACCCTGCAGTGGATTACCACCGCCTTTGACGACCGCTTTCGCACCCATCTCATTAATGCTGTCCTGCAGAATACCGCCCATCGCCTGATTCACCAGTTCCTGACCATCAGCGCGAACCTGATCGATACCTTTGTAGTGGAACGTCAGGCCATCGGTACGATGCTCAATAATACGGTTCATCTGCTCTTTCAGCTGGGCATCAAGTTTGGTCAGACGCCCATGCATATTGCTGCTGGCCCCAACCTGCTCAGTGATGATTTTGTCCAGCGCGACACGGCCTTTGTCGACGCGGGAACGTGCGCCTTCGTCAATCCACGGCAGCGCGCTGCGCAGATCGGTCTGGTAGTCTTTCGCCTGCTCACGCTGAGCAGCACTGAGGGTGTACTGTTTGCCGTTATACATCACGTTGCCATCAGGGGTGATGACCAGATTGCCGTTCTCCCCTTTCACCTGCACGGTTTGCGGGCTGAGGATAACGTCATCACGCGGGGTCACGCTGCACTGATAATCCGCCTGAGCGGCAAATGCGGTGACGCAGAGAGCCGCTGCCAGCAGCGTTTTGCGCATCATAGAAACTCCTGTAAAGACAAAACGGGCCAGCGATTGCTGGCCCTTTATGTTTGTTTAGTCCCACCAAACGTCGAAAAGTTCGCTGGTGCGTACCTCTTCGAACTTCCTGTCTTCCAGCCATTTACGCACGGCGGCCTGGTGTTCTTCGGTACATTTACCGATTTCCTGCATGCAAATCAGACCTTCCCAGGCCAGATAGCCGCTGCCATCAAAGGCCAGTTTATTCGGCTCAATCACCTCGTTGATAAACTCATCAACGATATGGTCGATTTGTTCTTCAGTAGTGCCTTCCGGGAAACGCCATGCAACGGAAAATCCTAATTCCTGAAACTCGTCGATGTGCATTTTTTTACGCAGACGACGGCTACGGTTCTTCGCCATTATTTCACCCTCTCGAACATTAAGTCCCAAACGCCGTGACCAAGACGATGGCCACGCTGTTCAAATTTGGTCACCGGACGGGAATCCGGACGCGGTACGTAGTCGTTGCTTTCAGAAAGGTTTTTATACCCGTCGAGCGACGACATCACTTCCAGCATGTGCTCCGCATAAGCTTCCCAATCGGTCGCCATGTGGAAGACGCCGCCAGGCTTCAGCTTACTCTTCACAAGCTCTGCAAAAGGAGCCTGAACGATACGGCGCTTATTATGACGCGCTTTATGCCACGGGTCAGGGAAAAACAGCTGCACCATGTTCAAAGAATTGTCAGGAACCATTTTATGCAGCACTTCAACCGCGTCGTGACACATCACGCGCAGGTTTTCCACGCCCTCTTCATGGGCCGACGCTAAGCACGCCCCGACACCCGGAGAGTGGACTTCAATACCTAAAAAGTTCTGCTCTGGTTTGGCGCTCGCCATGGTGACAAGCGATGCACCCATGCCGAAACCGATTTCCAGGGTGGTCGGCGCATCGCGGCCAAACAGAGCGGCAAAGTCGACAGGCGTTTCGCTAAACTCGACACCCATCACCGGCCAATAGTTATCCAGCGCGTGCTGCTGCCCTTTGGTCAGGCGGCCCTGACGGCGGACAAAGCTACGAATACGGCGCAGCGGGCGGCCGTTTTCATCAAAATCCGGTGAAATGACGTCGTTGTTCATAAAAATTCTGTCTACCTGATGAGTATTCGGGAAACGGGCATTATCCAAACTCAGGCGAAGTATGCAAGCATGGGAAAGATCCGGTTTACAGCCCGATGGCGCTGTGCTGCAATCTGCGTCCCTGATACAGCGAATCGGTAGCCATGCAAGCCTCTCAATTTTCAGCCCAGGTGCTGGACTGGTACGACAAATATGGGCGTAAGACCCTGCCCTGGCAAATGGAAAAAATGCCGTACAAAGTATGGCTCTCTGAGGTGATGTTGCAACAAACTCAGGTTGCTACCGTTATTCCTTATTTTGAGCGCTTTATGGCGCGTTTTCCGACCATCACCGATCTCGCTAATGCGCCGCTCGACGAAGTGCTGCACCTGTGGACGGGCCTCGGCTATTACGCACGGGCGCGTAATCTGCACAAGGCCGCACAACAGGTCGCGACGCTGCACAACGGTAAATTCCCGGAAACCTTTGACGAAGTGGCAGCACTTCCCGGCGTCGGGCGTTCTACTGCGGGCGCGGTGCTTTCACTGTCGCTCGGCAAACATTTCCCCATTCTCGATGGCAACGTGAAACGCGTGCTCGCTCGCTGCTACGCGGTGAGCGGCTGGCCGGGCAAGAAAGACGTGGAAAAACGGCTGTGGGAAATCAGTGAAGACGTGACCCCGGCGAAAGGCGTGGAGCGTTTTAATCAGGCGATGATGGATTTGGGCGCGATGGTCTGCACCCGTTCAAAACCTAAGTGCGAGCTCTGTCCGCTGAACAACGGCTGCGTGGCGTATGCCAACCACTCGTGGGCGCAGTATCCCGGCAAGAAACCGAAGCAGACCCTGCCGGAACGCGTGGGGTATTTCCTGATTATGCAGCACGACGACGAGGTGTTCCTGCTTCAGCGTCCGCCAAGCGGTCTGTGGGGCGGGCTGTTCTGCTTCCCGCAGTTTACCTCCGAGGAAGAACTCCTCGAATGGTTAGCCGCGCGTCAGATAAAAACCACGTCACTCGCGCAGCAAACGGCTTTTCGCCATACGTTCAGCCATTTCCATTTAGATATTGTGCCTATGTGGCTCAGCGTGCAGTCGATAGACGCGTGCATGGATGAAGGCGGCGCTCTCTGGTATAACTTAGCCCAGCCACCGTCAGTCGGGCTGGCGGCACCCGTGGAGCGTCTGTTACAGCAGTTACGCGCCGGCGCTCTGGTTTGAGCGACGGCCATAAAGAGGAATAGTCATGAGCAGAACCATTTTTTGTACCTTCCTGCAGCGCGACGCTGAAGGCCAGGACTTCCAGCTGTATCCGGGCGAGCTCGGAAAACGCATCTATAGCGAAATCTCTAAAGAAGCCTGGGGTCAGTGGCAGCATAAGCAGACCATGCTCATCAACGAGAAAAAACTCACCATGATGAACCCGGAGCACCGCAAGCTGCTGGAGCAGGAGATGGTTAACTTCCTGTTCGAAGGCAAAGACGTTCACATCGAAGGCTATACGCCGCCAGAAAAACAATAAGGGCCTTTCGGCCCTTTATTTCAACCTGACGACACTTCCCGGAATGATGAAAAAATATTTAGCGCTAGCCCTGATTGCGCCGTTGCTCATTTCGTGTTCAGGCTCCAAAAAGGGCACGCCCTATAATGAAGCCTGGGTAAAAGACACCAACGGTTTTGACATTTTGATGGGGCAGTTTGCCCATAACATCGAGAACATCTGGGGATACAACGAAGTTCTGGTCGCCGGACCGAAGGACTACGTGAAGTATTCCGACCAGTATTACACTCGCAGCCATATCAACTTTGATAACGGCACCATCACCTTTGAAACCATCGCCGGAACCGATCCTGCGGGCCATCTTCGTCAGACCATCATCAAAACGCTGTTGATGGGCGACGATCCGGGTTCGGTCGATCTCTATTCCGACGCCGATGATATCCAGATTTCCAAAGAACCCTTCCTGTACGGTCAGGTGGTAGATAACACCGGGCAGCCGATTCGCTGGCAGGGCCGCGCGTCGAACTACGCTGACTGGCTGTTGCAAAACCGTCTGAAGAGCCGCAGTGATGGGCTGCACGTTATCTACAGCGTGACCATCAATCTGGTGCCAAATCATCTCGATAAACGTGCGCATAAGTACATAGGCATGGTACGTCAGGCCTCGCGCAAGTATGGCGTTGATGAGTCGCTGATTCTGGCGATTATGCAGACCGAATCCTCATTTAACCCGTATGCCGTCAGTAATTCCGATGCGCTGGGACTGATGCAGGTCGTACAGCATACCGCCGGGAAAGACGTGTATAAGGCGCAGGGGAAATCCGGGACGCCAAGCCGCAGTTACCTGTTCGACCCGGCCAACAACATTGATACCGGCACCGCATATCTGGCGATGCTGAGCAATGTTTATCTGGGTGGAATTGATAACCCGACCTCACGCCGCTACGCAGTGATCACTGCTTATAACGGTGGCGCGGGCAGCGTGCTCCGCGTGTTCTCCAGCGATAAAATTCAGGCGGCGAACATCATTAACAGCATGGCGCCGGGCGACGTTTACCAGACGCTGACGACGCGTCATCCGTCGCAAGAATCGCGCCGCTATCTGTACAAAGTGAACAACACCCAGAAGAGTTACCGCCGGAAGTAATTGATGCCCTCACCCGCGGGGTGAGGGCATCAGCCCACGCAAAATCCGCCCCCCACCATACGAAAATGTTATTTGCGTCACTAATCCACTCTGCAAAAGAATAAATATTGCATTTTTTTGCTGGAGGTAACAAAACGGCGCGCCCGACACCGATAGAATCGCATCAAATTCACGCCATAAATGTTTCTATAAAAACATACAGCCGGTCACTTTGTGAGGAAAATAACATGAACCTTAAGCTGCAGCTTAAAATACTGTCGTTCCTGCAGTTCTGCCTCTGGGGGAGCTGGCTGACAACCCTCGGCTCCTATATGTTCGTCACGCTCAAATTTGACGGTGCATCCATCGGTGCGGTGTATAGCTCGTTGGGGATTGCGGCGGTCTTTATGCCGACGCTGCTCGGCATCGTGGCGGATAAATGGATCAGTGCGAAATGGGTGTACGCGCTGTGCCATTTAGTCGGGGCAGGCACGCTATTTATGGCGGCGCAGGTCACCACGCCGGGCGAAATGTTCATCGTCATCCTGCTCAACTCGCTGGCCTATATGCCGACGCTTGGGCTGGTGAACACCATCTCCTACTATCGCCTGAAATCAGCGGGCATGGACATCGTCACCGATTTCCCGCCAATCCGTATCTGGGGCACCATCGGCTTTATCATGGCGATGTGGGCGGTGAGCTTCTCTGGCTTTGAACTGAGCCACATGCAGCTGTACATCGGCGCGGCGCTGTCGCTGGTGCTGAGCCTGTTCACCCTGACGCTGCCGCATATTCCGGTTTCGCAGCAGCAGAAAAACCAGAGCTGGAGCACCATGCTGGGCCTCGACGCCTTCGCGCTGTTCAAAAACAAACGCATGGCGATTTTCTTTATCTTCTCCATGCTGCTGGGCGCGGAGCTGCAAATCACTAATATGTTCGGCAACACCTTCCTGCACAGTTTCGATAACAACCCGCTGTTCTCCGGAAGCTTTATCGTTGAACACGCATCGGTGATGATGTCGATTTCCCAGATTTCCGAAACGCTGTTCATCCTCACCATCCCGTTCTTCCTGAGCCGTTACGGTATTAAGAACGTGATGCTTATCAGTATTTTTGCCTGGATGCTGCGCTTCGGTCTGTTCGCCTATGGCGACCCGTCCGCGTTCGGCACCATCCTGCTGGTGCTGTCGATGATCGTCTACGGCTGTGCATTCGACTTCTTCAACATTTCCGGTTCGGTGTTTGTTGAGAAAGAGGTGCGACCTGAAATTCGCGCCAGTGCGCAAGGGATGTTCCTGATGATGACCAACGGCTTCGGCTGCATCCTGGGTGGCATGGTGAGCGGTAAAGTGGTTGAGATGTACACCGTGAACGGCAATACCGACTGGCAGAGCGTATGGCTGATTTTCGCGGGTTATTCGCTGGTGCTGGCCTTCGCATTCGTGGCATTGTTCAAATACAAACATGTGCCAACGGTTGCGGCCGCGCAGCCGGTTGCCCACTAATCGATTTTCTCATTAATACCCGGCGGCGCTACGCTGCCGGGCCTACAACTCCCCGAGTACCCACGCCACCGATAGTAAATCTGCACTGCCACCTGGGCTTAAATTCCGCGCTATCAGCGCATCGTCCATCGCCTCTAACGCGTGTTTATCCCAGCCGTCACGCAACAGGTTTTGCGCAGAGTGCTGGACGTATTCCAGCCCGGCCATTCCACCGCGCGACACCAGATTGCTGTCCTGATTGATAGCCATGAGTCGCAGCAACATCTCGTCAAGCCGATAGCGGTTCCAGTGCGGTAAAACGGCGTTGACCGTCGCGAAACCGCTTTCCGCTTCACCGCGCGCGCCCGTCAGGCCGAACTGCTGAAACTGACGCTCGCCCGCCGTGGTCGCCGATGTGCGAGCCATCAGTTCGCGGGCGACCACGCCCTGGCATATCCCCTGTACCTGCAGGCATAAATTCTCTACCGTCGCGTCACCCATGCGTCCGGCGGCAAAGCACAGCAGGCCGAGTGAAAATATCCCGCCTTTATGGCTGTTAATACCGTCGGTTGCCGCGTACATCGCCTGCTCACAGGCGATACCCATCGGGCGCAGAATGCGCAGCTGTTCGGTAATATCGCGTGTCGCGTGCTGTGCCCCGAGTTCAGCAAAACGCGCAAACCATGGCGTAATCGCCCGGATGCTGCGCACAAACAGCGCGTGGTCCATATCGCGATGAGAGCCGTTGTTGCGCCGGTCCACCAGCCCCGGTTTTGGCGTCAGCTCCAGCTACTGCCACAGCGCCTCTTCTGCCAACGCCGGGACATTTTTAACGCGCGGTTTAGTCGCGTGCAAACCAGTCATCAATGAGTTTCTCCACGCTGGCAACCACTAACGCCTGCTCATGACGACGGGAACGCGAGCAGGCATGAGCCGGTTCATCACACAGCAGGCAACGGCGCTGTGAGTGGCCCAATGCGGTGCGCCCAACCGGGCCACTCTGCGGACAAATCACGTCGATATCCCACAGACGGCCCAGCGGATGCGACTGCTCCAGGGTAGTCGCATGAGCTTTAATTTCAGCGGCGCTATGCGCCACGCACCACAGGACTTCCGGCCCGGTCGGCAGCCACAGCACCTGGCGGTCGAGCACCTGCCAGTGATGCTGCCACAGCAGCTGGTCGCAGGCCTGAATGGCAACGCCCATGCTGTTGCGATAGCGGATACTGTCTTTCACTTCGCCGGGCGTCACCAGCGTCAGCGACACCACCGGCTGGCCGTAATGCTGCAGCCAGTCGGTCTGACGCGCGGCGCGGTTGTCCTTCGCGGCCAGCATCTCGTCCAGTTTCACGCCCGGTCGGTGCAGCGTTTCGAGGGTCATTCTTTCTCTCCTTCGTCCGTTAATCAGGCAAGAAATTTACTGAGGATAAGCAGCGACACCGCGACATTAATGGCCCCGCCTATACGCGTTGCGATTTGAGCAAACGGCATCAGGCTCATGCGGTTACCCGCGGTCAGGATAGCCACATCCCCGGTGCCGCCCTGCCCGCTCTGGCAGCAGGAAACAATCGCCACATCAATCGGGTGCATGCCAATCTTTTTACCCACAAAGAACCCGGTCGCCACCAGCGCCGACACGGTGCTGACGATAACCAGCAGATTGCTGATCGTAAATGCCGCCATCAGCTCATTCCACGGTGTGATAGCCACGCCAACCGCGAACAGCACCGGGTACGTCACCGCGGTCTGGAAGAATTTGTACACCACCTGTGAGCCTTCCAGCAGACGCGGCGATACGCCGTTCACCAGCTTGATGAACACTGCGATAAACAGCATTCCCACCGGCGCAGGCAGGCCAATCAACTTGTAGCCGAGCATCCCGAGCATGTAGAGCAGTACCGCCAGCAGCGCACCCGACGCGATAGTCGTCACATCCGTTTTCCCGCTGGAGACTGCCACGTTCGGGGCAGAATCAGGTTCACCGTCGCGCGCAGGCATCAGTTGCCCCTCCCCGGTCAGATGCGGGTAGCGCTTGCCGAGCTGATTCAGACAGCCTGAAATCACAATCGCCGTCAGCCCGCCCAGCATCACCATCGGCAGCACGCGACCAAGTGCCACGCCCTGATCCATATGCAGTAAAGTGGCATAACCTATCGACAACGGAATCGCCCCTTCGCCCACGCCGCCCGCCATGATAGGCAGAATGATGAAGAAGAAAATCTGGAACGGTTCCAGCCCCAGCGCCATGCCGACACCCATCCCCACGACCATGCCGACCACTTCTCCGCACAGCATCGGGAAGAAGATGCGCAGGAAGCCCTGAATCAGCGTGGTGCGGTTCATACTCATGATGCTGCCAACGATAATGCAGCAGATGTACAGGTACAGAATGTTGGTGGATTTGTAGAATTTAGTGGTCGATTCCACAACCACATCCGGCAGCAGGCCGTAATAGACCAGCGCGGAAGGAATAAACGTGGCGCAGATAGCCGCCGCGCCGAATTTACCCACAATCGGCAAACGCTTGCCGAACTCACCACAGGCGAAGCCGAAGAAGGCCAGCGTGGCGACCATCACCACGATGTCACTCGGCAATTTCCCCCCGAGGCAATCAATGGCGATTAGCGCCCCGGCAAGCAGAAACAGCGGCAGAGGAATGATCCCTATTTTCCAGCTATCCATAATGTGCCACCACTTCTCTCTCAGTGATGCTTTCGGAATATTTATTGGTTCATGGTTAACAGTAAAAGAATCATCGGTCGTGCTCATCATCGGCCCCTTGGTTATTTCACGCTCTCATCTTAGCGGCCCATCACTCGCCTTTACGTGAGGAAATTCAGATTAAAACCGAAGTTTTTATGGTCACTATGGTGTTAATGGTTTTAATTATTGAACGTGATCTACACCTTATTATTACGTGTGGTTTTTATGGTTTTAATTATTGCGAAATGCCTCAGAGAAGTGGCTGTGCAAACGATCACAAGTTTCGGTGAAAAGCGGCGTGATGGCTGGTTTTGGTGATACAGTAAAAACCATTTTTGTGAGCGCGTGTGATGGTAATGAAGCTGTCTTTCCAGATAAAACTGTTTATATCCCTGGTGGCCTTTTTCTCTGTGCTTTTCGCCCTGCTCGGCGGATATTATTATGTCGACATGGGCCGTCAGCTGTATCAGGAAATGAGCATTAGAGCGAAAATACAGGCCGAAGAAATCGCCCTTATTCCCACCCTGCGCCAGGACGTTGCCAATAAAAATATCCCCGCCATTCACAACTTCATGCAAAAACTGGCGGCGCACAGCGATGCCAGTTTTATTGTGATTGGCGATAACCACGCCCGCCATTTATTCCACTCTGTTTTTATCGATCGCGTCGGCACGGAGCTGGTCGGGGGTGACAATCAGGAAGTACTGGCGGGCAAAAGCACTATCACCATCCGCAAAGGTGGGCTCGGCATTTCACTGCGCAGCAAAGCTCCCATTCTGGATGATGACGGCAAGGTGGTGGGCATCGTGTCGGTGGGCTATCTCACCAGCTATCTCGACGACGTTACCGTCAGCAAAATGGTCAATATTCTGATTGCCGCCGTTCTGCTGCTTATCGCACTCTTTGTGTTTTCGTGGTTCTTCACCCGCAGCATCAAAAAACAGATTTTCTCGCTCGAGCCACGGGAAATCGGCCTGCTGGTGCGTCAGCAAAAAGCGATGATGGAATCCATTTTTGAAGGGGTGATCGCCATTGATAAAGACGGCCGTATTGAGGTTATTAATCAGGCGGCGCGTAAATTACTGAACCTCAGCCAGCCCGCGCGACGGCTGCGCGGGCTGCCGATTGGCGAGGTGATTGCGCCGGTTCCGTTCTTCGACCCCGCTGTGATGCTGGCTAACGATACGCACGATGAAATGTGCCATTTTAACCAAAGCAGAGTGCTCGCCAGCCGGGTCAGGATCATGCTCGAAAACGCATTACAGGGCTGGGTGATTACCTTCCGCGACCGCAATGACATTGACTCACTCAGCGCGCAGCTTAGCCAGGTGAAGCGCTATGTCGATAACCTGCGCATTATGCGTCACGAACAGCTCAACAAAATGACCACTCTCTCCGGTTTGCTGCATATGGGCCATTACGACGAGGCGATCCGCTTTATTCAGGCGCAGTCGGAACATGCCCAGGAATTGCTCGATTTCCTTTCCGCGCGCTTCAGCTCACCGACGATTTGCGGCCTGCTGCTCGGTAAAGCGGCCAGGGCGCGGGAGAAGGGCGTCGAGTTGCAGCTTGACCCCGGCTGCGGCATGGATAAGCCCTTCCCGACGCTGCCGGAGGCGGAAGTGATTTCCATCATCGGGAACCTGCTCGATAACGCGATCGAAGCCACCCAGCGCGCCGCACTGCCGCACGCACCGGTCGAAGTCCTGATTCGCTTAAACGAGCGGGAGCTCATTATTGAAGTGGCCGACCGCGGCATCGGCATTGTCCCGGAACTCCGCGATCACATTTTTGAACGGGGCGTCACCACCAAAACCCGCGGCGACCACGGCATCGGGCTGTACCTTATCGACAGCTACGTGACCCAGGCCGGCGGCACTATCGAAGTAGCCGACAACGAACCGAGCGGAACCATTTTCTCCGTGTTTATCCCTGTGCTTCAACCAGGAAGAGAAGAATCATGCAACACGACATTATTGATGTAGCGATTGTAGAAGATGAAAGCGAGCTCGCGGCCCTGCACGCGGAGCTTATCCGCAAACACCCGCGGCTGCGGCTGGTCGGAATTGCCTCGTCGTTAGCCGAAGCGCAAACGTTGCTCAACGAAAAACATCCGCAGCTGGTGCTGCTGGATAACTATCTGCCCGACGGCAAAGGCATCACGCTGCTGAATACCCCGAATCTGAACCTCGCCAACTGTTCGGTGATCTTTGTCACCGCCGCCAGTGATATGGACACCTGTAGCCAGGCGATTCGTAATGGTGCGTTTGATTACATTCTCAAACCCGTTTCCTGGAAGCGCCTCAGCCAGTCGCTGGAGCGGTTTGTGCAGTTTCACGAGCAGCAGCGGGTATGGAAGATTGTCGATCAGCAAAACGTCGATTCGCTGTATCAGCTCCAGGCGAAAAACTACCGGCTCGATAACGGCAGTAAAGGCATTGAGGAGAAGACGCTGGAACGCGTGAAAGCGCTGTTTCAGGAAGAGCCTGAACGCTTTTTTTCCGTGGATGACGTGGTGACGGAAACGGGGTTAAGCAAAACCACGACCCGACGTTATCTGGAACACAGCGTCGAGGCGGGTTTGCTCAAAGTGGAAATGCTGTACGGTAAAATCGGCCACCCTCGGCGGCTATATCGCCGGGCGCACGAGAGCTAGCCTCTCCGCGTCCGGCCCGCAAAAAACACTACTTCAGCACGTAGCCGTACAGCCGCTTAATGCCATCGGCATCTTTTTCGCTGTACACGCCCTGTAACTCCGGCGAGAAGCCCGGCAGCATATTGACGCCCTCTTCCAGCGCCAGGAAATAACGCTGCACCGCGCCGCCCCAGATTTCTCCAGGCACCACGCACAGCACGCCCGGCGGATACGGCAGCGCGCCTTCCGCCGCGATGCGCCCTTCCGCTTCACTGAGACGCACCAGCTCGACGTTGCCGCGGATAAACTCGATATTGGCATCCTGCGGATTCATCACCACCGCCGGGAAACTCTCTTTGCGGAACATCGCCTTTTGCAGATCCTTCACGTCAAAGCTGACGTACAGATCGTGCATCTCCTGGCACAGTTCACGGATCGTATAATCGCGATAACGCACCGGATACTTGCTGTAAATCGTTGGCAGCACATCGGCCAGCGGCGTGTCGTCTTCAATGTGCTGTTCGAACTGGCCGAGCATCGCCACCAGCTGCGCCAGCTTTGCGGTGCTTTCCGCGGGCGTCAGCAGGAACAGGATCGAGTTCAGATCGCACTTCTCCGGCACGATGCCGTTTTCACGCAGATAGTGCGCAAGGATCGTCGCCGGAATACCGAACGCCGCATATTTACCGGTATGCGCATCGATCCCCGGCGTGGTCAGTAGCAGCTTGCACGGATCAACGA
This sequence comes from Scandinavium hiltneri, assembly GCF_024764835.1. Classification (GTDB taxonomy): domain Bacteria; phylum Pseudomonadota; class Gammaproteobacteria; order Enterobacterales; family Enterobacteriaceae; genus Scandinavium; species Scandinavium hiltneri. The sequence goes on from NZ_JALIGE010000064.1 coordinate 81,906, forward strand.
AATACTGATCCTGCGCGTAGCCCTCAAACCCGTGCCACTCCTCCCCCGGCCCAAAGCTAAAGAAACGACGTTCGCGAGCAATGGCTTCCGTCGGGTGATCCTGCCACGGGCGGCCCGCCACCGTCGGCGGAATAAACGGTTTGATCATCTTGCAGTTGGCGATAATGGCTTTACGCGCCTCAATCCCTAGCGCCACACATTCCGCCCACAGGCGGCGACCGCTTTCGCCCTCGTGAATTTTGGCGTTCACGTCCAGCGCCGCAAACAGCGGATAGAACGGGCTGGTAGACGCATGCAGCATGTAGGCGTTGTTCAGGCGTTTATACGGGCAAAAACGCGCCTGACCGCGAATGTGATTGTCTTTCTTATGGATTTGCGAAGTCTGCGAGAAGCCCGCCTGCTGCTTATGTACCGACTGGGTAACAAAAATACCCGGATCGTTTTCGTTCAGCTCCAGCAGCAGCGGCGAACAGTCGGCCATCATCGGAATGAACTGCTCGTAACCGACCCACGCGGAATCAAACAGAATGTAGTCGCACAGATGCCCAATTTTATCGACCACCTGACGGGCGTTATAAATGGTGCCGTCATACGTGCCGAGCTGGATCACCGCCAGGCGGAACGGACGCGCGTCGCCCGCCTTTTCCGGGGCCACTTCACGCACCCGCTCGCGCAGGTATTTATCGTCAAAGCAGTGCTCATCAATGCCGCCGATAAAGCCAAACGGGTTGCGCGCCGCTTCCAGGTACACCGGCGTGGCCCCGGCCTGGAACAGCGCGCCGTGGTGGTTCGATTTGTGGTTATTGCGGTCGAACAGCACCAGGTCGCCGCGGGTCAGCAACGCATTGGTCACTACCTTATTCGCCGCCGACGTGCCGTTCAGCACAAACCAGGTTTTATCGGCATTAAACACTTTCGCCGCGAATTTCTGCGCGCGCTTGGCCGCTCCTTCGTGGATCAGCAAATCACCCAATTTGACGTCGGCGTTGCACATATCGGCGCGGAAAAGGTTCTCGCCAAAAAAGTCATAGAACTGGCGACCGGCTGGGTGCTTTTTAAAGAACTCACCGTGCTGATGGCCTGGACAGGCGAAGGTGCTGTTGCCCATTTCGACGTACTGCTTCAGCGTATCGAAGAACGGCGGCAGAAGATTCTCTTCATAACGCGTGGCGGCGGTTTCAAGCTCCAGCCACTGCTGAACGCTGCCGCCGATAACGGCATCAACGCCCTCCGGCGCATCCACGGGTTCTTCAGAAAACAGGAACACTGGTAGCTGAAAACCGGTGCGTTTTAGCAACGTGAGAATGCCGCTACGGCTGTCCGCCACGGTAATGACGACTGCCGCCACGTCGGTAAAATCGGTACTGTCCAGCGCCACCACGCTGCGGTGGCTGGAAAGACGAGTGACCAGCTCGCGGCTGGCGGCAATGTGCAAAGATTTCATAAGCGCGACTACCCAAATCGGGAGAGTAAAAGGCCCGGACACGGTAATGACCGTGCCCATAAACTGTCAGGGTCCGACTGGTGACCAGCTCCGACCGCCAGACATCAGTAAAAGCAGACGAGATCTGATTTTACTGTTGTCCTGCAGTGAGCGTGCGTTTCCCTCACCGCATGGTGAGCATAGAAGGTTCTGCGAGGATACGGGAGCAACGTCGCACGCGCGCGAAGTGGATAAGGCAATGTTGTTCGAGGATAAACATTCCGCTGCTCCCAAGGGTGAAAGGAGAAAATTCGCGCAATGATTACACCTTTCGCACAGGGGCGCAAGATGAAATCTTTATGCACAAAACCCGACTCATAGCCATATAAATCGTCACAAAAAACCATATAAATTCAATGTTAATGCATAAAATACTGACACTATTGCAGTAACTGAAAGTGCATCAGCGGTCGCGAATGGTGAGAGATTGCGCAGTCCGTCGCGAAACACATAAATTTCGTTGACGACGCGTGTCGAATTTAGTTTAATGCGCCCCGTTGCCCGGATAGCTCAGTCGGTAGAGCAGGGGATTGAAAATCCCCGTGTCCTTGGTTCGATTCCGAGTCCGGGCACCACTTATTTAAAGAAACCAGCCTACGGGCTGGTTTTTTGCTTTTGGGGGCTTCTGGTAGATTTCTGGTAATTCTGACCGCAGATGTCGCTGCTTTACCTCTTGAGTCCCACCTGAGCATATCCCTCTAGCAACGCCCTACCCTTCCGATCACTGTGCCAACGCCGGCTGGTCTTCACTCTACCAATAAATACTATTTCCACCAGGTATACCTATTGGTGAATTGATCACAGCAAGACAGCATCCGGTCTTTGTCCGGTCAGGAGAAGACAAGCAGCATCTCTTCACTTCTGATGTGTGCAAAATACTACCGCCCCGGTAGGCTTGCTTAATCCCTCACAATCCCGGAAAGGATTCCCGGCCTTGTTCACGGTTCTCAATAAAACCGGTTATGAGCACTCCTTCAATCAACTTTTCCCGGCCACTGCTAAATCTCCAGTAAGTGAAGTGGTAATCCCCCCGAAAAACCGGTGTGTTTATAAGTAGAATTTTCTCGTAATCTGAACCGGGGAGACCTCTATGAAAAAATCACGTTTTACCGACAGCCAGATCATGGCCATTCTTAAGCAAGCTGAG